>SYIM01000122.1 GCA_005798775.1 Burkholderiales bacterium | reverse complement strand
TTGTGCGACGCAACCAGACCGGCCGGATTTTCGTTGGTATAAGCCTACTGCTTCTGCAGATGAATTTCATAGCGATGCTGGCAGTTGCAATTCAACGGGCTGGGTATCACTGCGCTCCACCCATCGGCAGTTGCGATGCCCGCCCAAAAAGGCTTGAGTGAGCGCCACTCGGGTCAGATCACCCACTCCTTGACGATGAACACCGCGGTCGCCAGCACTGACGTGGCCAGCAGCACCCCCCGCGGCGCGATCCGGTGACCGAGCGCGCGCAGCACGAGTTTGGAAACGCCGAGCCCGGCCAGCGTTCCCGGCAACAGCGAGGCGGCCAGCGCCAGCGTGCTGCCGGTGAACCGCCCGCCAAGATAGAGCGCCACCAGCGAGAAGACCGTCGACAGCCACAGGAACACCGCCAGCGTCGGCCGGATCGCCGCGAGGTGGCTGCCGCCTATCATCAGCATGCCCAGCGGCGGGCCGTTGACGGAAGTGGTCGTGCCGCAGACGCCGCAGATTGCGCCGACGATGCCGACAACTCCACGCGTGCGCAGGACCTTCGCCCTGAGCGCAACCGCCGCGATGCCCCCGATCAGCACGGCGACCGTGAACACGACGAATGCGTCGCGGCTCATCAGCGTGAGCGCGAGGATGCCCAGCACGGTGTCGGGAATCGCCCCGACCACCGCTGGGATGAGGATGGTGCGGTCGATCTGTGGCCACTCTATGGTCGACAGGAACGAGACCAGCACCAAGTGCGCGATCAGCAGCGGCGCCGGCACCAGTTTGTCGTCCAGCGCCAGCAGCAGCGGCAGCGCGATCAGGTTCATGCCGAAGCCGACCGAGCCCTGTATCGCGGCGCCCAGCGCCACCGCGCCATTGGCCAGCAGGATGATCTGGAGTTCCGTCACGCGCTGGTAACCCGTCGCCGGGTCAGGGCAACAGCTCGATCTCGATGAACACGAATTCCGTGGCGTTGGCGTTGACGACGTTGTGCTCGACTCCGGCCTCGCGGGCATAGGGCTGGCCGGCGTGGAGTTCGGCGTAGCGGTTGCCGCCTTTCTCCTCCAGCAGCAGCTTGCCCGTGGTCATCGGGACGACGACGTAATCGTACTCGTGCCGGTGCCAGCCGGTGTCGGCGCCGGGGGCGAAGCGCCACTCGGTGACGAGCGCCCGCGGGTTCGAAAGCATCGGCGTCGGCACGGCCTTCGGTCGTTCAGTGGTCATTGCGTTCTCCCTCTCGGTTCAGTTCCAGCGCTCCTTCCCCGCCAGCGCGGCGGCGAAAAACAGGATCGATACCCCCATCGCGACGGCTGTGGCGCCGAACCCGCGCTCCATGTTGAAATCGGATTGGGTCTCGGCGAACAGGTAGCCCAGGCCGGCGGTCCCCATCAGGTATTCGGCGATCATCGCGCCGAGCACCGAATGGCCCGCGGCCACGCGCAGCGCGACGCTCCAGTTGGGCACTGCTGCCGGCAGCGCGAGGCGCAGCAGCCGGGCGGACGTGCGCGCGCCCAGGACCCGAAACAGGTCGTCGGCGCCGGCCGGCAGCGCCTTCAGGCCCGAGGCGGTGAACACGTACGCGGGGAAGAAACAGATGATGACGACGATTGCGAGCACCGTCGAGAAGTCGTAGCCCAGCAGCCGCGCGACGATGGGGATGATGGTCACCACGGGAACCGAGCTGAACAGCACGGTGAGCGGGTTGAGCATGCCTTCGAGCACGTCCGAGAGCCAGGCCAGGATCGCGAGACCGGTGCCGAGCGCCATCCCTAGCGCCAGCCCGATCGCCGCGGCGCCGAAGGTATAGACAGCGTTCTTCCAGAACACCTCGGGAAATCCGATCAGGTCCTGCAGCACGCCGAGCGGCCACGGCATCACGATGGCATTGAAGTTCAACAACCACCTTGCTACCCGGCAAAGAGCTGTTGTCCTTCTGGATCTGAAAGGAGCCGCCTTCGCGCACCAGCGTCACATGGTTCTGCGCATCGATCGGGTCCTCTTTCTGGTTGGGACCGGGCCAACGCTGGTGCGCTTGTTTGGTTTCCACCGGCCGTTTCGCTTGGATGTTGCAGCGCCTTCGGTATGCCGGCCTCAACGTATCGGCGCATATCTTCCACGGGAATTGCTGCGGCAGGTCACGTCTCGACAAGCCGGAAAGGATACCGTCCGCCCTCCAGACGGTAGGGTCACTTAAGGGCCGCCTCGATGAAGCGCAGGTCGAAGGCATCTGCAAACTTGAAACTCGACGGCAACTCAGGCTGCTTGCGGGAACGATTATCAATGTTGAGAAACTCAACATTGATGTCGAAATGCTGCTGTGTCGGAACCGGTGTCTTCATATACATACCCACATTATTAGCAAACACTGGCTCAAACAGAGCCACATCGAGGTCTTTAAAATACTCCCGCGCAAAGGCCTTGAAGCCAGCTGGATCGCCATGAATGTCACGTAATGCCAGCGCAATTCCCTTGCAGTAGGCGGTCAGTTCTTCGGGTTTTTCCTTAGCAGTTTTTTCTGTCACGCTCGCTGCGATGTACAGAAAATCGTCCAGACCCGACGGCGGATTTGTCACCATATTGAACAGATAGGCGCCCCCGAATTTACTGATAGCCACATCTGAGGTGGGCGACGATAGGCAGAACGCATCGATCTGACTGCGATCGAAAGCCGCCAGCATGGCACTAGGGCCGCCCTGAACGGTGGTCAGTTGAACATCGCGGTCAGCATCGAGGCGCGCCCGATGCAAAAAGTAACGAGTTAGTTGATCGGGCCCACCGCCAGGCCCTGTGGTGCCAATACGTAGTCCCTTGAGCAACGCCGCTTTGGCGTCAGGCGGCGACTGCTCGTTGAGGCTCGCCTTGTCGAGTATGGTCTTTTTAACCACGACGTTGGACGCGAACTTGTTCACCCATCCACAGATCATTTTGACGGGACGCCCCTGCGCCTGTATCCGCATATTGGTCGCTGGCGAGCCCAATAAAATGTCAGCTGCGCCTGACAGCAACGCGTCTTGATTGACACCACGATTGGTTGCCGCAAATTCAACCGTAAGCCCCGACCGATCAAAATGCTGCTTGTGCTGGGCAAAGTCTTCGGCACTCCAGAGCCATGACCGAGAAGTCGAGCGAAGGCTTGATACCTTCGGCTTGGTCTGAGCGATCGCCTGACCCGACACAGCCAGCGTCGCACCAGATGTGACTGCAGTAAGAAACCCCTGCAGTACCAGGCGTCTATATTGAGGGGAATTCATGGGTTGTCTCCGTTATGTTGACGTCGATTCAATGGCGCGCGCCACGGATCAGTTGACCCGGAAGACGCCACCCTGATTCAGGAACTTGTCCAGGCGCTGGCAACGCCTGTCCGTTAACCCACACCTGCTCGATGCCGCGTGGCTTTGAGATGAGTCGGTCGGCATTGGCCGGTAAATCGTAGACGCGCTCGAGGGGACCCGCAGCAACCTGGTTGGGATCCAACAAAACCAGATCAGCAGCAAACCCTGGCGTAATCTGCCCGCGTCCCGCAATCTCGAATACAGCCGCCGTACGCCCGCTCAACATATACACAGCCTGCTCAAGCGTGAATGCTTTACGTTCTCTAACCCAGTGCCCCAGGAGATGGGTGGGGTAACAGGCATCACATAGCTGCGACAAGTGCGCACCCCCATCGCCCAGACCCAACACCACTTCCGGGTGCGAGAGAATTTCCTCCACCTCGTCTTCCTGGAAGTTCACCAGGGGCGTTCTGAAACGTGCCTTGAGGCCAGATTGCAGTGCGATATCGAGCATGAGATCGGTGAATTCAGAGTGTTGCTCGCGAGCAAGGTCGATCAGTTTGCGCCCGACCCACTGCGGATGGTGTTCGCTGTGCGATAGTTCAGTCATCAGCAGACTGGCGCGACGCATTCGCCCCTCGTCCGAGCCTCCGGAAAAGAAGCCGTCACGCCCACCTTGTCCCGCTAGCTCCCGGATGAATTCAATGCGGAAATCAGGATCAGCGTATACGCGAGCAAGGGCCGCCTGGCCAGCGCAGCGCCTGACCGGATCGAATAGCGCCCAGGTGTCAAAAATAACAGGTGACTCAAAGCTGAATTCGCTGACGATGGGTCGACACGCGACCTGCGCATAAATTGGCAGTCCCCGGGCGCGCAAAGCGTCGTTACGCGCAAGAACCTCCCGGTGGCGCCATGGCCCAAGCTGCCCCGCCAACAAGGCAGTCCAGCACACGGTGGCACCACTGGCCTCGTGCATGGCCACATAGTCGTCGAACCTGCTTTCGCGTGCGACGTTGTAGTGAATGATGCCGTGCCCCGCCTCGCGTACCGCCCTGGCCATCGCAAGCATTTCATCACGCGCAGCCAGGCGACTGGGAACCGGCTTGCCGTCAAATCCGTAATGCACCGTTGAAACCGAGGTGGCAAAAGCGAGGGCACCCGCGCGCATGGCCTCGCGCACCAAGGTTTGCATCTGGGCAATTTCTTCATTGGTCGCCGCACGCTCGACCGCTTGCTCGCCCATTACGTAGAGGCGCACCGGAGTGTGTCCGACCATCACCCCAACATTAATGGCCGTACCACGCGTCTCGATCGCATCGAGGTACTGAGCAAAACTTTCAAACGGCCAGTCGTCTCCAAGACCCGCCTGCAGAGCCGAAAGGCTCATTGCCTCAACACGCTCAAGCGTTCTCAGGATGAGATGCCGGCCTGAGGGCCGAGTCGGCGCAATACCAAAGCCGCAGGAGCCCATCACCGCCGTGGTCACACCATGCCACGGGGATATGGTCAGAAACGGGTCCCACAGCACCTGAGCGTCATAGTGGGTGTGAATATCGACAAAGCCAGGGGCAAGCACCAGCCCCCGCGCATCGACAACACAGCTGGCGGGGTCAGAGACATCGGGGCCGACTGATGCGATTCGACCTGCCGAGATCGCCACACTACCCATGAACCGGGGCGACCCGGTGCCGTCGACGATGCAGGCGTTATCAATTCGCAGATCACATTTCATGAGCCAGCCTTCCAGCGCAGAGTTCGTTTCTCAAGCAGTTTGAGCAGCGCGTTAAGGACGATTCCGGTTGTGGCCAGTACCATGAGCCCGGCAAAAACGCCCGCCGTATCGAAAAGGCCCGACGCCTGCCCGATCAGAAAGCCAATGCCACGATTGGACGAGATCAGCTCACCGACTACCGCGCCAATCAGGGCGTAAGGTACCGACACCTTAAGGCCCGTCAGCACCCATGACGCCGCCGAAGGAATCACTACATACCGCAGCTCCTGCCAGCGCCCAGCCCCCATGATACGAACCGCGTCGAGGTGGTGTTGCTGAACGTCTCGAACCCCTGCGAAGGTATTAAGAAATACCAGAAAAAATACAATGAGCGCGGCCATGGCAATTTTGGAGGCGATACCAATGCCGAACCACATAATCAGAAGGGGCGCCAGTGCTATCTTGGGCATGCAGTAGATAGCCGTAATGAAGGGATCGAACAGCCGCGACAGGACCGGCGAGCGTCCAAGCAAAAAGCCAATCAGAAACCCCAGCGAGCTGCCAATGAGAAAGCCCAGCGCCATGGCCTGAAAGGTGTAGGCGAACGCAAGGGCCAGAGTGCCATCACCCGCCCACTGCATGAGTTTTACGCCCACATCCCGGGGGGAGCTGATGTAGAACGGATCAATCAGTCGACCCGACACGCCCTGCCAGATCAGCAAAAACAGCGCAGTCAGGGCAGCTTGCGCCAGCGCAAAGCCCCAGCCAGCGGCGGCACCTGAACGCGATGCGGGCAGGGAATCGGCCTGCTCGACGCTCATGCGGCACTCGCTGTCAATGCCGACTCTACGTCAGGGGCCAACAAGGACCACAGACGCTGGTAAAGCGCCTGAAACTGGGGTGAGAATTGTCCACCGAGCGCATCGCGTGGACGTGCCAGTGTACTGGCCTCGATCGACCGTATCCGTCCTGGCCTGCCAGAAAATACCACCACCTGATCGGCCAGGGTGATCGCTTCAGTCAGATCATGTGTCACGAACACCAGGGTCTTGCCACTACTCTCCCACAATGACAGCAGCAACTTTTGCATCGAAATCTTCAGCTGGGCGTCAAGTGCCCCAAAGGGTTCATCCATCAAAATGGTCGATGGGTCTTGAACCAGCACCTGCGCGAGGCTGGCCCGTTTGCGCATACCGCCCGACAGCTGCGACGGAAAGTGTCGCGCGAAACGCTCAATGCCTACTCGCTCGAGCATGGTCAGCGCCCTGGCGCGGGCCTGCGCAGCTGGCGTACCTTTCAGGATCAAGGGCAGCATCACATTGTCGACCGCAGATCGCCACGGCAGGAGGTTGTCCTGCTGGGTCATATAGCCCACGGCTGTGTTGACCGAGTCGATGCGGCGCCCGCTTTGCGTGACGTAACCCTGGGAGGGGCGAATAAGACCCGCCATCATGTTCAGTAAAGTAGATTTGCCGCATCCGGAGGGACCAACGAGGGCAACAAAACTGCCGTCGGCGATGCTGAGATCGATCGCCTGCAAGGCCGGAGTGAGGCGCCCTTCGAAGGTAAATGATTTGGAAGCGCTGCAGACATCAATCATGGAGCGCATTATCTGGACGCGATGCGATCTCTGTCAATCGAACATGCACAGAACAATCCCCCAGCGGGCGGCGACATCGTCGCGTCCGCCGCTCACGCAGGCGCTTGCGGGTTTTCCGGGAGTGCCTCCCCAGTGATTTGCACGCGACGCGGGCGGCTGTACACTCTCCGACTTAAAAACTGATCTGGAATTATGGCTAACACGCAAGTCCCCTCCGCACTGATCATCGCCAACTGTCGCCTGCTGGATGCCGCCGCAGGCTGCTTGTTGGGCACGCGACATGTTTTGATAAAGAACGAGAAGATTTGCGCGGTGTCGGAGTCACCGATCACGCAACCTGATGCGCGGGTGATCGACGCTGCAGGGCGCGTTATGATGCCCGGCCTTATCGACTGCCATGTCCACGTGATCGCCTCGATGCTCAACCTCGGGCGGATGGCCTCTGCCCCGAATGTGTTTGCGGCGCTTCGTGCAGTGCCGATTCTGCGTGGCATGTTGCAGCGGGGCTTTACCACCGTTCGCGACGCAGGCGGGGCCGACTGGTCCCTCGCGGAGGCCACCCGCACCGGCCTGATCGAGGGGCCGCGGATTTTCCCTTCCGGCAAGGCCCTGTCCCAGACCGGCGGGCATGGCGACATGCGCGAGCGCAATGACATCATTGAACCCTGTGCGTGTACATCGAAAGTGGGCGCCATTGCCCGAGTGGTCGATGGTGTCGATGCAATCCGCAAAGCCGTTCGCGAAGAAGTTCAGAAAGGCGCCACGCAGATCAAGATAATGGCCTCGGGCGGTGTGGCCTCCCCCAATGATCCGATCCATTTTCTGGGCTACAGCGAAGACGAAGTGCGAGCTGCAGTGGAAGAAGCGGGCAATGCGGGCACCTATGTCATGGCGCATGCCTACACGCCCAAAGCGATTACCCGCGCCGTACGGTGCGGAGTACGGACAATTGAGCATGGCAATCTTGTGGATGCGCAAGCCGCTGCTGTCATGGCTGAGCACCGAGCCATCGCTGTACCTACACTCGCCACCTATGAGGCGCTTGCCACCGAAGGCGCGTCACTTGGCTTTCCTGCAGAATCGATTGCCAAAATCGAGGCTGTACGCGGCAGCGGCCTGCGCTCGCTCGAAATTTTCTCCCGAGCTGGGGTTCGAATGGCCTTCGGTACCGATCTGCTCGGCGAATCGCACCGGCTTCAGGGCATTGAATTCAGGCTCCGGGCGCAGGTACTTGGAGCCGCCGAGGCGATTCGTGCCGCCACGGTACATGCCGCGCATCTGCTCAATATGGATGGGCAGCTCGGCGTGATTGCACCGGGCGCTATGGCCGATTTTGTCTTGGTCGATGGCGATCCCTTGAGCGATATCCATCTGCTTGCCGGTCAGGGCAAGGCGCTTGCGCTTATCGTCAAGGCAGGGCAGATTACCAAACAAGATTTCAACAACGATGACACCGGAGAATGAAATGGCCAAGCAACTTCGCAGACAGATTCTTATAGCCCCCGCTGCTGCCGCACTCGCTAGTGCCTCAGCGAGCGTCATGGGTCAGGCGGCGCCGAGCTTTCGGATCGGGGCGTTAAACCCCATCACTGGTGCGGGCAGCCCCTATGGCCCCGGCATGCAGCGCGCGATTTTGCTCGCAGCCGAAGAAATCAATGCAGCCGGTGGTGCAGGGGGACGCCGGCTCGAGGTGGTTGCAGAGGACACGCAGACCCGACCCGATGCGGCAGTGCTGGCGGCTAAAAAGCTGATCGATGTCAACAAGGTGCAGGCCGTGTTGGGCACCTGGGCCTCCGGCGTCACGCTAGCGGTGATGCCGCTCACGGATCAGGCCGACTTGATTCAGATGAATGTCTCGGGCGCGCCAGCCATCTCCACGCTCGACAAGAAGGATCTCGTCTGGCGGTTTCAGGCAACCAACGATCGCTTTGGTGCGGCTTTCTGCGAAATAGCTTTGAAGCGCGGTTTCAAGCGTCCAGCCACCATGGCCTTCAACAACGCTTCGGGGATCGGCAACACCGAAGGCTTTCGTAAAGCTTGGGAAAAACGTGGCGGAAAGGTTGTGGCCAATATCGTCTATGAGCCCAATCGGCCGAGCTACCGTAGCGAACTCCAGAAAGTGCTTGCAGAAAAACCGGATGTGATCGTGACAGGTTCGTATTTACCTGACACCACCATCATCCTGCGCGAATGGTTCCAAAGCGGCGAGAAAACCGCCTGGATCATTCCCGGCTGGGCGGCCAACCCCGATCTGGTCAAGGCACTGGGTGCCGAGGTGTGCGAGGGCATCGTTTCGGTCGATACGGTCTCGGCAGAAAATGGTCCCGCTTTCAAACATTTCGATGCAATGTATAACAAAGCGGTTGGCCGTTCGGCACTGACCAACGTATACGCGCCCATGGCCTACGACATGGCGATCAGTCTCGCGCTTGCCATGGAGGCTGCCGGACCAGGCGCCACGGTTGTACAGATCAATGCCAAGATTCGCGAGGTATCCAACCCCGGCGGCACACCAGTCTCGACCTTTGCAGAGGGCAAAGCCAAGCTCGCTGCCAAGCAGAAGATCAACTATGAGGGCGCCTCAAGCAAGCTCGACTTTGACCAATACGGCGATGTCTCGCCCGATTTTGGCGTGTTTGTCATCGAGAAAGGCCAGCTCGTGCGCCGCGATATCGTTGTCATTCCTGCTGACTACCGCCCCTGACCGCAAAGGCGCTTCCGGAGATGAGCGCCGCCACGCTGCTCAACCTGCTGATCAACGGGCTGATTGAGGGCGCAGTGATCGCGCTGCCAGCGCTCGCCCTCACCCTGATCATGGCAATCGCTCGGTTCCCGCAAGCTGCTACAGGTGATATCGCAACCCTGGGTGCCTATGTTGCGGTCGGTCTGCAGGCGCTCGCCATCGCAGCAGGCATACAAGCTACGCTCCCCAGCATGGTGATCGGTACGGTCGGCGCTGCCATTGCGGGCGCTATCGTTTCGACGCTTGCTTGGCGCTGGATTTTTTCGAGGCTCAGCCGCGCGCCCATGGTCTCGAGCCTGCTGGCTGCGATCGGTCTCGCTTTTTTTTTGCGAAGCCTTATCGCGCTCGTGGTAGGTCATGACCAGCGCACCTTTGCGGTGCCGCTGGTGCGAGCCTGGAACTTCAACGGCGTGCGGCTACTGCCCTCAGACCTGGTGATTGCCATCACCGCAACGGCCGTGCTCGCAGCAGTGTTCATCTGGCTGCGCTATTCACGCAGCGGCCGCCTGCTCCGTGCGCTTGCCGACAATGCCGATCTGGCGCGCCTGTCCGGCATTCGTACCCATACCCTGATGTGGCAGTTGTGGGCGATCGCCGGTGCCCTGAGTGGGCTCGGTGGCGTCCTGTTAGGGGTGAAGTCTGTGGTGATGCCTGAGCTTGGCTGGGAACTGCTACTGCCCGCTTTCGCTGCCATGATCGTCGGCGGCATCGGAAGCCCCGTAGGTGCGGTCGCGGGAGCCCTGCTCCTCGGAATGGGTCAGGAACTTTCGGTGCAGTGGGTCGGCCCGAGCTACAAGATTGTCGTGTCTTTCGCTGTGTTGCTGATCGTGCTGCTGGTGCGCCCCGCAGGATTATTTGGCCGACCCGAGGCTGTGCGCTGATGGACGCCTATCTCGTTGCCGTCCTCACCGTGGTGTTGATCTATGCGCTGCTCGCGGTCGGACTCAATTTGCAGTTTGGCGAAACCGGCCTCATCAACTTCGGCCATGTGGCATTTTTTGCGCTGGGCGCCTATGCCTCGGCATTAAGTGCGCTCAAGGGCCTGCCGCTTGGCCTTAGCTTTACCCTGGGCGCTGCCGTCGCTGCGGTGAGCGCGATTCCGCTTGGCATGGCTGCATTGCGGTTACGTGAGGATTATCTGGCTATTGTCACGCTCGGGTTTTCAGAATCGGTTCGGCTGGTGTTGCAGCAGGAGCGCGAAATCACTTTTGGCGTACAAGGTGTGCCGGGTATCCCGAAACTGTTTGGCTCCCTTGGCCCCGGGCTCACTGATTGGGCGATTCTGGGTGCGCTAGTGCTAGCCGTTGCGGTGGCCGCCTGGGCCACCCACTGGCTCAAGAACAGCCCGTTCGGTCGCCTGCTTCGCGCCATTCGGGATAATGAGGCCGCCGTTATCGCTTTAGGAAAGGATTCAGCGCGATTCAAAATTCAGGTCTTCATGTTCGGCGCGGCACTTGCTGGCCTTGCCGGGGCCTTCTATGCGCACTTTCTGACCTTCATCTCGCCCGAACAGTTTGTGCCTCTCGTGACCTTTTATGTTTGGATGAGCATCATCCTGGGTGGTATCGGTTCTCTGCGCGGTGCACTCGCAGGCACCTTGCTGCTGGTGGCGTTTCTGGAGGGCTCGCGCTTTATTCGCGACATCTTCCCGGGCATTGCTGAAGTACAGATGGCGAGTGTCAGGCTCGCCCTGGTCGGACTCGCGATCATCGCTTTTGTCCTCTGGCGTCCGCAGGGCCTGTTTGGACAGGCGCCCCGCTGATGCTTATCCAGGCGAGCGCGCTCCGGGTTGAATTCGACGGCTTTCGCGCGGTCGACGATCTGGACCTCACTGTGCAAGAGGGCGAACTGCTGGGTATTGCTGGCACCAACGGCGCGGGTAAGAGCACAGTATTTGGCGCCATCGCCGGGCAAGTATCGCCATGTACAGGCTCAATTCTCTTCGCCGGCACAGATATCACCCGCATGTCCATTCATCGGCGAGCGCGCATGGGGCTGGCGCGAACCTTCCAGGTGCCCCGCGAATTCGGCGAACTCACCGTTCAGGAAAATCTGCTTGCCGCCGCGCGAAACGACCGTCATGAGACGCTCCTTGCCGCATGGGTAAGGCGTTCCGCTGCAGAGCAAGCCGATGCGGCGCTACGCGACCAGGCTGACCAGTGGCTCGCGCTCACAGGTCTGACGGCCCAGGCGAGCACGCTCGCGGCAAACCTGTCGGGCGGACAGAAAAAACTGCTTGAGCTTGCCCGTGCGATGATGACCCAACCCCGTTGCATCCTGCTCGACGAGCCCTTCGCAGGCGTCAACCCGGTGCTGATCGAACAACTGATTCGCGTTTTGCAGACCATCCATGACCGAGGCATCACACTCATCATCATCGAGCACCACCTGCGGGCCCTGCGCGGCCTGGTGAGCAGACTCATTGTGATGGACCAGGGACGCATCATCGCGCAAGGACCGCCTGCGAAGGTGCTCGATGACCCGCGTGTTGCGCACGCCTACATGGGCGGGATTGTCTGATGCCCGTCTTCCAACTCGATTCGATTACCGGCGGATACGGCCCTGTCGATATCCTGCGCGGCATCAGCGTTGAACTCCAGGACGGCGAAATTGTGACCATTGCCGGCACCAACGGTGCTGGCAAATCGACGCTCCTTCGCGCCGCTCTGGGGCTGCTTGCACGCATGAGCGGTCAGGTGCTGCTCGAGGGGCGCAATCTGGTTCCACTTGCCACCGAAGAGCGCATTCGCGCGGGATTGGGCTGTGTGCCTCAGGTGGCCAATGTGTTTGCACGGCTCAGCGTACTTGAAAATTTCCACGTCGCCGCAGGTGGTCGAATCGCAGCCTCTGAGCTCCACAGGCTCCTCGACTCCTTTCCAGCCCTGAAGAAGCGGCTGAACCTGCACGCAGGAACGCTTTCTGGCGGAGAGCGTCAGCAGCTTGCGTTTGCCCGGGCCCTGGTTCAACGCCCCCGGGTCCTGCTACTTGATGAGCCGACTGCAGCGCTTGCCCCAGCGCTTGTTGAACGGGTGTTTGAGCAGGTCAAGGCCTTGCCGGCGCTCGGTGTGGCGGTGCTGATGGTGGAGCAGCGCGCCCGGCAGGCACTCGCCATCAGCCACCGTGGCTACATCCTCGACCAGGGACGGGTGGTCATGCAGGGCGATGCCAGGGACTTGCTTGCCGATCAGGCCATGGCCCGTCTGTATCTCGGCCAGCAGGAGGCGACTCGGGCCTAGTGCTTTCCTGGGCACAGGCCGCCGCTGAAACCAGCGTTGGCAGAGCCTCCTCAAAGCCGTTATGGTTTGGTATCGCCAGCGAATTAAATGCTGATGTTAAATTGCTGTAGCCCCTGCTCAGTCCAGTGAAGACCAGTACGTTCGTCGACCTTGAACCAATGCGCTGCGTTTGAATCGGACGGCTCTGAGGCGATGGTCGAGATGGAATTTGATCTGGGGTCGCTTGCACGTGTATACGGCGAACCAAAGTACATGCTGGGCGATCTATCATCGCTAGAGTATCTAAATGTCCAGATTTCCTTTCCATTTGAAAGAGCGCACGAAATACGCATGGGTTCGTCGGTTTGGTGGCGATCCATGACTTTGGTTATATCGCGCAAAGTTGTCTGCATGGCAGCAATGGGGTTCTGAATCAAGCCCTTGCTCAGCGCAACTAGAAACAAAGCCTCGCTGTCTGTGGTGCCTTCTCGGTGCGGGTAGTGCACGTGGTCAATCAGATCTTCCACGTCCTTTCTGCAGTGTTGCCAGTTACCGATCTTGCCGTTATGCATGAAGCTCCAGTTCTGCCAGATAAACGGGTGGCAGTTACTTCGATTGACAGCCGTACCAGTTGTGGCTCTGACGTGTGCAAAAAATAAGCGGGTGCGTATGTGTGCTGCGAGCGAGCGCAGATTGGCATCATTCCATGCAGGCAGGATGTCTTTGAATAGTCCCGGTGTTGTGCGCTGGGTGTACCAAGCCACACCGAACCCGTCGCCATTGGTAACCCAGGCAGATTGGTTCGCTGCCAGGCTCTGGCTCACAATGGAATGCTCTTGGTGGAAAATCAAATCTTCAAGGTAAATCTCTGGACCCGCATAAGCAACCCATCTGCACATGATGACCTCGGCCCAAAATCCAACAGGTAAAGTAATTTGAGGGAGCTCACGACGGAGCCCGGTTGGCCCCGCGTTCGATGACGATTTCACGATCGATCAGGGAGTGCGAGTGGTTCAGGTCCGATTGCGAAATCAACACCGAGAGCTCGCTGCCTCGCAAACCGGCGATCACCTGCGCTAGGCGCTGCAACAACGCTGGCGCAACCCCCTCGAACGGCTCGTCCAGCAGCAGCAGACGGGTTCCCACCGCCAGCGCGCGCGCCAGGGCGACTAACTTCTGCTGGCCGCCAGACAGCAGCAGGGCACGCCGATCACGCATTTCCTTCAGTTCAGGTAACACCTGGTAGACGAAGTCGAGCCGGTCGGCGGCCTTCAGGGTCTTCGATACCCATACCGGCACCAGAATATTTTCCTGCACGCTGAGATCGGGTACCAGACCGCGGTCCTCGGGCATGTAGCCGATGCCTAATGCCGCACGCCCGTGGCTTGGCAAGCTGGAGAGATCAGTTCCGTCAAAGGTGATTGCGCCACGGGTTGTCCTGAGGTGGCCCATTACGGTTCGCATCAGACTGGTCTTTCCGGCGCCATTACGGCCGACCAGTCCCACCAGGCCTCCGCTTTGAACCTCGAGGGATAAGCCGCGTAATACCTCCACCGAGGCGATCGATACGTGGATGGACTCGACCTTGAGCATGCAGGCCTCAGTCAGCCGTGCCAGTCACGTGGCGCCTGACTTCGCCGTCGGCCAGCACCTGAGCGGGGACGCCGTCGGCCAGGATACGACCGCTGTAGAACGCGACCACGCGCGACGCATAGCGGGTGACGATATCCATGTCATGCTCGACGAACAGCACCGTCACCGATTCGCTGCCCAGCGCCGCAGTCACGGTGTCCATCATGGGGAACTTCTCTTCGGCGGAGACGCCGCTGGTCGGTTCGTCGAGCAGCAGAATTTTAGGGTGATGCGTCAACGCCATCGCAATGTCGAGCAACTTACGCACGCCACCCGGCAGTTCAGCGACGCGGCGCGACGCATGACCGCCCAAGCCGAAGCGATCGAGCAGGGCACGGGCGCGGTCGACCTTCCCGGAAGTGTGCGCCGGTTTCCAGAATGACAACGCTCCGTCTCCACAAGCTGCTGCGACGATCATGTTGTCCAGCATGCTCATCTCGGCGCACAACTGCGGAATCTGAAACGAGCGCGCCACACCCCTCTGAGTGATTTCCCGCGGTCCCAGCGCAGTGATGTCCGATCCTTCGAGCAGGATCTGGCCCCGATCCGGCTTGAGGTAGCCGGTAATCATATTTACAAAGGTGGTCTTGCCTGCACCATTGCTGCCGATCAGGCTGATGTGCTCGCCCACGGCGATGTCGATCGAAACATTGTCGGCGGCCACCACGGCGCCAAAGCGCTTGTCCAGCCCGCGCGCCGACAGGAGCGCGCTCATGCGTCGCGCCCCTTGCGCGTCTTCCGATCGATCCAGAGCGAGCCGATACCGCGCGGCAGGAACCGGATCACGATCAGCAAGAAAATTCCCAGGGCCATTTGCCAAGTATTGGGAAAGTAAGCGCTGGAAAAGGACCGCACCAGTTCGAGGATGAACGAGGCTGCGAATACCGCGAGCACGCTGTAGTGCCCAGCCAATATAGACACGAAGACGAATTCCCCCGACGTAGTCCAATAACTGAAATTAGGCTCGATGTGCCCGAGCGCAATGATCGCAAGGGCGCCGCCGACACCGCCGAGGAACGCCGCAATGACGAAGTTGGCAGCCATCACGCGAGTAGTCGATGCGCCGAGGTACTCGACACGTAGCTCGTTCTCGCGGATCGCCAGCGACACCAGGCCGCGCGCAGACTCGAAGTAGATGCGCGCAAGGATCGCCAGGGCGCCGGCAACGGTGATCGCAAGCGCGTACAGTACGAAGCCGGACCAGGCATCGGCAATACGCATACCAAGCAACGTCGGGCGGCTCATATTGAAACCATCCGAGCCGCCCAGCGCATCGCTCTTCACCAGCACCCCGTAGAGCACCATCGACAGCGCCAGCGTCAGCATCGAAAAGAAAATGCCGCGATATCGCGCGAGTAGCGGCGCGAAGGGTAGCGCCATCAGCGCCGCAATCAGACCGCCCGCAAAGGTGAGCAATAGCGCATCGGTCAGGCCAAGCTTGCCCGCCAGCAAGGCCGCCGCGTAGCCACCGCCCGCGAACACCAGGCCCTGCCCAAACGAGACCACGCCGCCGCGCATCAACAATACGATACCGAGCGACACGATGCCGTTGGCGGCCGACATCGTGCAAAGAAAAAGCAACCATTTGGGTAGCACCCCGCCCAGCGCCAGCAGCAGTGCAATGCCGATCAGACCGGCGCCTACCGGTGAAGCGACGATATGACGCAAGCCCGTTCGCACCGAGCCGGTTCGAGCGTGCGCCACAGCGTCAGCGGCTCCTTGCGTCATATTTTGCGAACCTGTACCTGCTGGAATAGACCTTCGGGCCGAAACATCAACACCACCGCCATGGCCACGTAGATACTGAACAACTCGGCCGGCGGCCAGGTGTGTACCGCCAGCGCGCGCGCCAGGCCGACGATTACGGCGCCGATTGCCGCACCGGGTATCGAACCGAGCCCGCCGATGATGACTACCGCGAATGACACGATTACCACGCCTACGCTCACTCCCGGCTGCACCGAGATCATCGGCGCAGTCAAAGCGCCGCCGAGAGCGGCCAGCAGAATTCCGAACGTGAATGCCAAGGTATACACACGTGAAATATTGACGCCCATCGAAGATGCGATTTCTGCGCTGTGGATCACCACCAGCACCACTTTGCCGACGCGGGTTCGATTCAGCCCCCACCACACACCTGCACCGCAACACACCGCCACCGCGATCAGTGCGAAGTCATACCCTACGTAGGATTGCTCCCCGACCGGTACGGTGCCAAAAAGGGTGTAGGGCGCGCTGACAAAATACGGATTTGCGCCCCACACCAGCTTGGTGACGTCCTCCAAAATCAGGAATAACGCATAGGTGACCAGCACCAACAGCACTTCATCCCGTCCGTAGAACTCCCGCAACAGACCGCGCTCGACCAGCGGCGCCAGCAGCGCCGCGACCGCCACAGCCGCGAGCAGCAGCGCGACGATAGACATCCACGGCGCAAGTTTCCAGGTGGCAAACAGACTCACGAATGTGGCGGCGACATAGGCCCCCACCGCGTAGAAACTGCCATGCGCAATATTGAGAATCTTGAGCACGCCGAACACCAGCGTGAGGCCCAGAGCGACAATGAAGAGCCAAGAGGCATAGGTGACGCCGTCTACGAGGATCGTGACTATCAGATTCACGCTGCGTGTCCAATGAGGTTTGCCAAGAACATCACTCGCGTATGAGGGATGGCTTTCTGAGCCGCATGATAAGTTTTTACTGGCGCAGAGTACAAAGTATGCTGGGGGAAAACAAAAAGGGCAGCACACGCCGCCCCTTCAGTTGAAGCCTGGTTCAAGTCACCATCAGCACTTTGCGCCAACCATGCCTGCCTTGATCCATTCCTCCGCCTTGACGTTTGGCGGTGGATTGACGCATTCGGCCGGGAAGCGCTGGATATCCTCGAGCTGAACCATCTTCTTGACCGGGTCGTACCGGGTTCGGCCGATCGCCGTATCCTGAATCGCCTGGTGACCGTCGCCAAGGGTCATGCGGATCTTGCCAGCCGGTGATTCCCACTCCGAGCCGCGCAGCGCAGCCGCGAGCTGCTCTGGACTCGGTTTCTTACCACCGTTGGCGGCCATCGCCTTTTCGACTGCGAGTTTGAGTCCGAGCAGCGCCTGCACCATGCGGTACGGAGCCTGCACCGGGTAGACCTTATTGGCGGCCTCATAGGTTTTCCACCACCAGTCGTTGAGCTCGCTCTTCGGCGACATCAGGCCATAGGCACCGCGCGCGCCAAGAATCACGCCGTCGGGCATCTTGTCGCCAAGACCGGGCAGCACATGATCGCCGGCAGACATCACAATCTGGGTTTTTTTGAACAGGTCGCGCGGGCCAGCTTGCAGAATGAACGCTTGCAGATCGCCGCCCCAAAGGCTGGTGTGAGTTACATCTGACTGTCTTGAGAGCAGCGCCGAGATCTCGGTGCCGTATTGCCCCGCACCGAATTTTGGCAACAGGTCGGCATTCGTCTTATTGCCGGGGTAGAGGTGACCCATCGCAGCCTGGAAGTCTTTGCGCGAGTCATGGCCCCAGGCGTAATCCTGATTGATGTAGTTGATGGTGCCAGCCTTGATGTTGCGCGCCTTCAGATACAGTGCGAGCGCAATGTTGTCCATTGCGGCGTGCGCGGCGGTGCGAAATACATAGTTGTACTTACGGTCTTCGAAGATACGCGGAGTGCCGCAGTCGTACAGGATCAGAAATTTCTTCATTTCCTCGGCCACTGGCGCCACCGCGAGGCAATCACCGGAGCCGACGTAGCCGACGATCGCGTCGACCTTGTCACGGTCGTAAAGATTGCGCATTTCCTGCACCTGCTTGGTCGCGCCGCCGTTTTCGTCCACATACAGCGGCTCGATTCGGACGCCGCCAAAACCGATCTTGTTGTACGGCGCCGGTGCGGCGCCCTTGTTAAAAGCTTCGATCACCGCCTTGGCTCCGTTTACTGCCGGCACTCCAAAGCTTTCGGCCGCTGGGCCCGACAGAAAACTCACCACGCCAAGCTTGAAGGTTTCCTGCGCTAGTGCGCTACCGGCTGCGAAAAGCGTGCCTACTGCCACAGCAGTCACTGTGCGCCGCGTCATGCGGGAAAGATATTTCATTGTGATGTCTCCTTGAAAGGACGGGTTTGTCCATTGAGAGTCAAGCCACCCGTTGGCCGAAGCGGGTCGTGTGGATGGGGCGCTTCCATCAACCCTCTGCTCGTTCCTCACGGTACTTCTTAATCGTGGCGGCATCAAGTCCAAAGTGTAACAAGCTGGTGATGACGCTTAATGAGATCGAAGCACGGCTGCGTCCGGCGACGTAAGCACATGATCCGTTTCAGCGAACGGTGTTCTTGCAATATTCGCTCGACATGCCCCCACAGCGGGTCATCCCGGGCCAGACGAGATGGCTAGCGTACCGTACGCCCCAGCGTATCGGCACGCAGCTGCGCGTTCAGCCCTGCTCAAGTCTCAGCTAGACCATCGCGCGTTTTTCACGGATCAAGTGTTTGTGGTTCGTTCCCACCGCAACACAGTACCTCCAGGCTGGTGTTGCGCTTCATATTTGAGGCCGAGGGTAAATCTGCGCGGTAAGCAGCAGGAGGCCGCCAGTATTGGCAAAATCCGTCGCAAGCGGCTATCTTCAGTTCGCTACCGAGGAGTTGGCATGTTTCACATGGGTTGGTTTATCGCGCAGGGATTTGGCGTTCACGGTTGGAATCAGCCCTGGTCGGGATCCATCGGAACGGAATGGACCAAACCTGACCTGTACATCGATCTTGCGCGCGCCATTGAGCGAGCAGGCTTTGACTACCTCATGCTGGAGGATGGGTCGCTGGTGCCTGACTCCTATGGCAGTTCGCCGGAGTGGTTTGTACGTAATGCCTGGATGGTCCCCAAGAATGATCCGATGCCGCTCGTTCCCCTTATCGGTCAGGCCACGCGCCATCTGGGCATTGTTGCCACCATGACCACGTCGTTTTATCCCCCGTTCATCGGTGCACGGTTGGCGGCAACGCTTGACCACCTGACGGAGGGGCGTGTTGGGCTCAACATCGTCACGGCCCACAACGACCGTGCGGCTCAGAACTTTGGGCTCGATCAGCACCATGAGCATGATCTGCGCTACGAGATTGCAGGTGAATGGATGGATGTGGCCTCCAAGCTGTGGGGTTCGTGGGCCGACGGTGCGGTGCATCGCGACGAGGTGAGCGGGATGTTTGCCGACTTCACCAAGGTCAACCCGATTGATCATGTCGGACGATTTTTCAAATCGCGCGGGCCGCTCAATACGCACGCCGGGCCGCAAGGCAGGCCGGTGATCTGCCAGGCCGGCGGGTCGCCTGCCGGGCGAAGTTTCGCAGCCAAACACGCCGATACGATTCTTGCCCGCTTTCGATCCACTGATGCGGCGAAGGCATTTCGAGAGGATATCCACCGGCTTGCGCTTGGCCACGGGCGAGAACCTTCGCGGATCAAAATCCTCTACATGATGTCGGCCGTGATTGATGAAACGGACGAAGGCGCGATGAACCGGCTTGAGACAATCAAAAAGGGCGCTGCAAGGCAGGCCGAGTACAAGCTCGCGTTCATGTCATACGCCAGCGGGAAGGATTTTTCCAAATTCGATCTCGATCAGCCGGTTCCTGAGATCAAGACCAATGCAGCGCAGGCGTCCACTGCTGCGCTCACGCGTGCGGCGGGCGCACAAAAGACGCTTCGCGAAATCGCCATGGAAACCGCATCAGGCGGCTTCGACTATGTTGGCGCACCCGATACTGTGGCCGCGCAGATGGGTGAAACCATGTCGGCCATTGGCGGCGACGGTTTCCTGGTGAGCCATACGCTGAACCGGCGAACCATCGCTGAGTTCACAGACGGACTTGCGCCGGCCTTGCGGCGACGCGGGCTCATTCGGTCGGCGTACTCGTATCCGCGGTTTCGGGATAATCTTCTAGAGTTCTGATCAGCTGCCCGCCGGCGCGCCGGCAGGTCGATTTCATCACCCTGGTTGTGGAGTCTTCGAATGTCCAACGTCACCGAGTTCGCCCCTGGCGGGTTTCGCTATGTGAACGGTGTTTTTCAATATTCCTGCGGTGTGGCAGCGCTGCCTGGCTTCAGTATTGAACGGGCACGATTTTTTTGCCCGGTTGCGCTCGCCCAGGGCTTTGCCGCAATTGAGGCGCATCTGCGCGCGCTGGGGCGGCCGATGACGGCGTTCTGCGCATGCGAACTGCGCTCACCGGAGCCATTTTCTGAAGCTGGCTTCCGGGCGTTCAATGAGGTCTATGTTGGCACGCTGGAGCGCTGGGGCTTGTATCGCAATGGCATCAATCCGGTAGCGCGCTCGAATGTGTGTCCCGAGATGAATGCGCCTGCTGAGCCGTCGTTTTATGGGTTTTCCTATACGGTTCCGGGTGCGGCGCCGGTGGGAAGAGGATCTTTCGTGATTGCGGGCTCGGCGGAGGCTCCAGAGGGCAAGAGCAATTACCGCGATCACATCATCCGGCTGGGGGATACATCGCCCGCGGGGCTACGCGCCAAGGCACAGTGGGTGCTCGGAGAGCATGAACGCCGGATGGACGAACTGGGGATGAAGTGGGCGGATACCACCGGTGTGCATGTCTACACGGTTCACGACATTCACCCGCTGATGGCGTCTGAACTGGTGCGCCGCGGGGCAGGTGAGTCGGGCGTGAGCTGGCAGTACTGCCGGCCACCGGTGGTTGATCTGGAGTTTGAGATGGATATGCGGGGAGTCAGCAGGGAGCTCGTACTCTGACGATTAAAGATCGCCGGGCAAACGACTTCGGGAGGAGGAGTTGATGGTGGGTAGATGGAGACTGCGTCCGGTGCAACAGATAGGGTGTGGCGGATTTATGCGGGTCTGATGCCAAAAAACGTATGCGAGTCAAGGTTAAACCCGCCCATCCGCTCTTTTAGAACGTCCAACAACACCAGGTTGTTCTTTTGAATCAATCGTAACACCCACCTCATCGGCAGTGCATGCATCTCAAAATCTTGATTGTGCTGCCAGGACAGGTAGTCGGAAACTCGGAATGAATAAGTTTCGTGGTGGGTGATTGTTTGAAAATAAAATATTCCACCGGGATTAAGAGTCTGAAAGATTTTATCGATTAGATAATATTGTACTGGGGGCGGGTTATGTTGAATGACGATTTCAGAAAAAAATACATCATGCTTGGGTATTATTTTGTACTGTGCAAAGTCTGTGACATGATTTAGCGTAACGTTTCGAACTCCTCGCTGCGTGAGAATTTTGGTACATTCTGCTAGATTGCCCTTCGAGATATCCCATGCGCTAATTGATTCGAAGGCAGGGGCGAAGTGTTGTGTTGATCGTCCGACGCCGCACCCCAGTTCGAATAAAGTCCCATTTGGTAAGTAAATATCATTTTTTAGCGATAGTTGTTTGAGGTTGGCCATTCCAGAGCGCCCGGATTCATGGAATTCGTCAATATTCGCATTGATGGAATCCATACGGTATTTACTTTCTGACAGGACCGATGCGTAGGGTTCGCGGTCGCCAATACTTGTCCACTGCTGCTGGATTCGCTCAAATATTTTGAGCAAATCCGAATATGGACATAACACTTCGATGTGCTTTGAGTTGCCTGCCCTGTATTGTAATGAAATGAAATCGCGAACTGCTGCTTCAGGAGTGTTCAACATGGTTCGCACCTATGACCGATCGTATGAGTTCCATCACGCTACTATGCGATGCCCAACAAATCTACAGGCATTCCAAGCTTAATCCGCGACTCAGACCACGCCCAGATACGCCTCGCGGATAGCCGGGTCATCGCGAAGTTCGGCGCTGGATCCGGTTCGGGTGATACGGCCGGCGTCCATCACGAAAGCCCGGTCGGCGAGTTCGAGCGCGGTGGCGACGTCCTGTTCAACCACGAGCATGGAGAGGCCCTGGGCATTCAGCCCACGAAGCGCTTCGCACAGTGACTCCACCACTGCGGGCGCAAGCCCGAGTGACAGTTCGTCAATGAGCAATAGCTTGGGAAGCCCCATGAGGCCGCGGGCAATGGCGCACATTTGCTGTTCGCCGCCCGACAAGGTACCGGCATTCTGCCCGGCACGCGAGGCAAGAATCGGAAACAGGTTATACATGCGTTCAAGGTCGCGGCGAATGGCGGCTTCGCCGTCTCGCCGGAGATAGGCGCCCATCAGCAGATTGTCGCGAACGGGCATGGCAGAGAACAGGCGTCGCCCCTCGGGGACATGGGCGATGCCTGCTGAAAGTACCGCTTCGGGGGTTGCGCCGGTGAGGTTTGCGCTGTTGAAGCGGATGCTCCCCGCGCGGGTGGGCACCAGACCGGACAAGGTGCGCATGAGCGTGGTTTTACCCGCGCCGTTAGAGCCCACCAGGCAGGCGATACTGCCGGATCGAACCTCCAGCGTGGCGTCCCACAGCACCTGTACGTCGCCGTAGCCAGACTGCAGTCCCTGAATACTGAGTAATGACTCAGCCATGCGGGGCTCCTGTGGTTTGCGTGGCATAGCGT
Source organism: Burkholderiales bacterium (assembly GCA_005798775.1). Lineage (GTDB taxonomy): Bacteria > Pseudomonadota > Gammaproteobacteria > Burkholderiales > Burkholderiaceae_E > SYIM01. The sequence goes on along the minus strand of SYIM01000122.1, from coordinate 1,039 downwards.
TTGCCAAGGTAGGCCTGGATCACCTTGGCGTCTCGCATGACCGACTGCGGCTCGCCCTCCGCGATCAGCTCGCCGTGATGAAGGACGACCACCCGAGAACAAAGCGAGGTGACTACCTTCATGAGGTGCTCGATGATCAGGATGGTGATGCCCCGCGCGGCGATCGCCTGGATCAGCTCGAGCGCCTGGTTGATTTCGGATGAATTGAGCCCGGCATTGACCTCGTCGAGAAGGAGCAGCCGGGGGCGCATCGCCAGACCCTTGGCGAGCTCAAGCCGCTTGCGCATGGCGAGCGTCAGCGCTGAGGCGCTGCGTTCAGCGACATCGCCAAGCCCGACGAATTCAAGGTGCTCGAGCGCTTGCGTCCGCGCATTGTGGATGGAGGGTGCGCCGCCAGCAAAGAGCGCTGCCGCAGCGACGTTCTCGACCACTGTCAGTTCGGGAAACGGCTGAACGATCTGGAAGGTCCGGCCGATGCCCGCGCGGGCTGCCTGCCACGGCTCACAACGCGTGACGTCGAGTCCGTTGAAGAGGACCGATCCGCTCGAGGCGGGGTGCACACCGGTGATGACATTTACAAGGGTGGTTTTTCCCGCACCGTTAGGCCCGATCAACCCGATAATTTCGCCCATCTTCACCGCCAGGCTGACATTGTTGACCGCAGCCAGCCCACCAAAGCGGCGAGAGACCGCGCGCAACTCGAGAAGCGGGGTCATGGTTTGTGGCCCCGCGCCCGACGCCGTGCGATGCCTGCCAGCCCGCGAGGCAGGAAAAGCACCAGCAGGACGATGAGAAGCCCGAGTACGCCTGAGTGGACTTCGAGGAAGCGCCGCCAGACGATTTCTTCCAGGCCCAGAAATACGCCAGCGCCGATGATCGGACCAAAGACCGATCCCGCGCCGCCCATGCGCGTGGGCAGCGGGTTTACATCTGGTTCGGGGCCATTGAACATCCTCTCACGATGCGGTGGATGTTAGCCTACGGTGCGGATGGCGTGATGGTGGACGAGCTGGCGGCATTGGCAGACGTGCTGGAGAGG
>SYIM01000121.1 GCA_005798775.1 Burkholderiales bacterium | reverse complement strand
GCCGAACTTATTGCAGGGAAAACCGAGTACCGCGAATCCCCTGTCGGCGAGGCGCGCATGCAGCGACTGGAGGCCGGAATACTGGGGCGTGAGGCCGCATTGGCTGGCGACGTTGACGATCAGTAGCGCGCGGCCGCTGAATTCGGCAAGCGTCGTCTCCCGGCCATCAATCGTACGCACTGAAATGCTGTGGAGGCTCATGGCGATGGTTTCCGTGGTGAGTCACGGGCCGATGTCGGAGCGGGCCCGCGCGTGAAGAAACCGCGATTGTCGCGCGATGGCTGGCGAATCACCGGATCGACAGTGTGCCGGGCGGGGGAATCAGGTGCGCGGCCGGCGGCCGTCGATGACCACGCCGGCGGCTGCCAGTTCGGCAAACCCGGCCGCATCGATACCGATCGTTTCGAGCACTTCTGCGCTGTGTTCGCCGAGGAGAGGCGCCGGTCTGCGGATTTCGGCCAGCGCGCCACTTGATTTCACCGGCAGCCCGATGTTCTTCATGGGGCCAATCACCGGGTGATCGATATCGACCACCATTCGACGTGCCAGCACATGCGGATCAGACAACGCCTGCTCATAGGTATACACGGGGCCGCCGGGGATGCCAGCCGCATCGAGTTGCTCGACCCAGCGGGCGGTGGGCTGTGTGACCAGTACTGCCTCGATGGTCTGCTCGAGCGCATCGAGGTTGGTTATGCGGAGCGAATTGGTACGGAAACGCGGATCATCGATCCAGCCGGGCTGTCCGCAGACCTCGTTACAGAAGGCCCGCCAGAGCTTGTCGGTGTTGGCACCGACGGTGACATAGCCGTCCTGGGTGCGAAGCGCCTGATAGGGGGCTGAGCGGCGGTGACGCGTGCCATTGGCAAGCGGCCGCTCGCCGGCGCCGAAGAACGCGGCAAATTCCCAATGCGTCCAGGCGAGCCCCGCCTCCAGCAGCGAGGTTTCTACATACTGGCCTTTGCCGTGGCGAAGCTTCCCGACAAGGGCGCCTAGCACCGCATAGGTGGTGGTAACGCCCGCCGCGATGTCGTTCATGGCGATGCCGACCTTCACTGGCCGACTGCCCTGCATGCCCGTCATGAGCATGATGCCTGACATGCCCTGGGCGATGATGTCGTACCCCCCCTTCCTCGATAGCGGACCGGTCTGGCCAAAGCCTGAGATCGAGGCATAAACCAGCCCCGGATTGCGCGCCGACAGCGAGTCATAGTCGACGCCCAGGCGCTTGGTCACCCCGGGACGAAAATTCTCCAGCACAATATCTGCGCCATCGGCGAGCTTCAGGAACGCGCCCATGCCGCGCGGGTCCTTCAGGTTGAGTGCCACGCTTCGTTTGTTGCGGTTCAGTACCGCAAAACAGTAGGACTCACCGTTGATCAGGGGGTCGAAGCGGCGGATTGCATCGCCATCGGGTACCGTCTCGATCTTGATGACGTCGGCACCCATGTCAGCGAGCGTCATGGCACAGAACGGACCCGACATCACGGTGGTCAGGTCGACGACGCGCAGACCTTCAAGGGGAAGTTTCATCGGCAGACCTTCCTGACAGATGCGTTTTGACTTTGTGCCGCGATACTGCAACGATCGCGGCGGCGTTTGGGCGCGGGGCAAAGGGTTTCGCGTCCTCATTTGCCCGCCCGGCGCCCGCGCACCCGGCGAGCCTGGCACGGCGAACCCGATGGTCGCCGATTTTTTCTCTCACGTCATCCTGTTCCCTGCTGGAGAACTTTCAAAGATGGGCGAACTGATCATCCGCCGCGACGGCCCGGTAGGCCGAGTCGTGTTTTCCAATCCCGCGAAATACAACGCGATGTCATACGACATGTGGATGGCGTTGCCCCGGGCACTGAAAGACTTTGACGCCGACCCGTCTATTCGCCTGGTGGTGCTCGAAGGTGATGGCAATAAGGCGTTCGTGTCGGGCGCCGACATCTCTCAGTTTGAATCGCGGCGCAGCGACGCTGACGGGCAGGCGAGTTATAACCGTGCGGTGGAGATGGCCTATCTGTCACCCATCGAATGCGGCAAGCCCGTGATCGCCAAGATCCGCGGCATCTGCATGGGGGGGGGGCTAGGGCTGGCCGCAGCCTGTGACCTTCGGTTCTGTTCCGACGATTCCCGATTCCGCATGCCCGCGGCAAGGCTGGGTCTGGGCTACAACTCGGTGGGTGTTCGGCGCTTTCTCGACGTGTTTGGCCTACAGAACACCCTGGATATTTTTTACACCGCGCGTATTTTCGGTGCGGCGGACGCCCTGAAGATGGGCTTCGCAAGTCGCGTGGAAAAGCCCGAGGCGCTCGATGCCGTGGTCGATGAGTGGTGTGCCATGGTGGCTGCCAATGCGCCGCTTACCCTGAAGGCGCTCAAGCTCACTGTGAACGAACTCGGTCGCGATGCCGGTGAGCGCGATATGGCCGCCGTGAACGCCGCGCTTGCCCGTTGCTATGCCAGCGATGACTACCGCGAGGGCGCAGCCGCGTTCATGGAGAAGCGCCCGCCCATGTTCCGCGGAGCCTGAATCGATGGGCGGTTGCCCGCAGTTCCCATTTAGTCGTTCTGACCCGTTACACCCGCCATCTGAGCTGGGCGAGGCCAGGGCGACGGCGCCTGTTCTTCCCGTTACGCTCTGGAACGGCCGTCGTGCCTGGGTCGTTACGCGGCAGAAAGAAGTTCGCGAAGTCCTGTCCGATGATGAGCGCTTCAGCGGTCGTTTCGCTCAGGAGGCGTTTCCGACGGTGACCGAGGCGCGGGTGGCGGTCGATCGGGGCGAGCGTGCCTTTGTGGGCATGGATAACCCCGAGCACGATCGCTTCCGGCGCATGTTCACCCGCGAATTCAGCGTGCGTCGCATGATGGCGCTCGAGCCCGATATTCGCGCGATTGCGCATCGGCTGCTGGATGAACTTGAGCAGGCCGGCCCGCCGCTGGATCTGGTGCCCATGCTCGCGGTACGCTTTCCATCGCTGGTGATGTCGCTGCTGTTTGGTTCGCCCTACGAGGACCACCGCTTCATCATTGAATGTGCAGTGGCGCGCCACGGACTCACCCAGAGCCCGGGCGAGGCTGAACGCAAAGCGCGTGAACTCGCTCACTACTGCCACAGGCTGATCGAAACCCGGATGGTCGAGCCGCGCGATGACATGGTGAGCCGCGTCATTGCCGACCAGGTTCGCCCCGGACTGCTGAGCGTCGAGGAATTCGCCGAGATCGGCGCCATGATTCTCAGAGCGGGCCATGACACCACGACCAACATGATCGCGATGGGGGCGTTGTATCTGGTGCGTGATCCGGCGCTCGCGACGCGGTTGCGGACGGCTCCAGCCGACATCCGTCGGACGGTGGAGGAGTTTCTGCGGTTCACCAGCCCGGTGCAATTTTCGCCGAGGCGTGTTGCGCGGGTGGATGTCGAGCTTGCAGACGTCAGGATCCGACAGGGCGAAGGTCTGTTTCTGTCACTCGCATCGGCCAACCGAGATGCGACAGTGTTCTCGGACGCCGATGCCATCAACATCGATCGCGATAATTCCGCTCAGCTCGCGTTCGGTTATGGTATTCATCAGTGCCTGGGGCAGGTGCTTGCGAGGATCGAACTTCAGGTGATGTTCGAGGTGCTGCTCGCGAGGTTGCCGGGGCTCAGGCTCGCAGTGCCCCTTGAGTCGTTGCGGTTCAAACACGATATGCAGATCTATGGTCTGCACAATCTGCCGGCGTCCTGGTGAAGATCCGTCTTGAGCCGCATCGCTGCGTGGGTGCTGGCCAGTGCGTCTGGGTGGCGCCGCAGGTCTTCGACCAGAACGAGCAGGATGGCACCGTGCGCTTGCTCATCGAAGCGCCGCCTGCCGAGCTGCATGATTTTGTGAGAGAGGCGGCGCGCGTATGCCCTGCCCGTGTCATTCAAATCGAAGAGGAGACTGATTCATGATTCGTCGACAACTTGGCCTCGCCATGGCCGCCGCCGTGCTGGGCGCGGCGCTCGCGCCCTCGTTTGTACAGGCCCAGGAATATCCCGCCCGGCCGATCCGGCTGGTGATTCCTTTTCCACCGGGCGGCGGCACTGATTTCGTCTCGCGCACCGTGGGCAGCAAGCTGGGCGAGACAACCGGCTGGACCATCGTTCTCGAGAACCGTCCCGGTGCGGGCGGCACCATTGCGATCGAGTCGGTCTCCAAGGCAGCGCCCGATGGTTACACCATCGTGATGGGCCAGTCCGACAACATGATGCTCGGCCCCTTTCTGTACGCCAACGTGGGCTATGACTCGGTCAAGAGTTTCGAGGCCATTGTTCGCGTCTCGGCCGCCCCGCTGGTGGTGGTGAGCGCAGCCGGTTCGAAGATCACCGATCCGGTGTCGCTCGCCGCCGCGGGCAAGTCGGCCCGTGGCATTACCTGGGGCACGGCTGGTAACGGTACGGTTGGTCATTTGTTTGGTGAGCAGATCAAAGCTGCCATGGGCATCAACCTGGTCCAGGTGCCCTACAAGGGCGCATCGCCCGCGATGACCGATGTGATCGGCGGGGCGGTCGATGTGGCGATTCTGTCGGTGGGCTCGGTGCTTCCGCACATCCGTTCGGGCAAGGCGCAGCCCGTGGCTGTCACCTCGGCCGCGCGCTCGCCCGTGGTGGCCGATGCGAAGACCTTCGCCGAATCGGGCTACAAGGACGTGGATGTCATGATCTGGCTGGGTCTGTTTGCGCCCGCCGGAACGCCAGCGCCAATTGTCGCACGGCTCAATGAAGCGGTGAATCGGGTGCTTTCCATGCCCGACATCCAGCAGAAGATCGTGGGGCAAGGCGTGTCGGTGGGGGGCGGCACGGCGGCTGACTTCGCTGCTTTCGTGAAGGCCGACTACGCACGTTGGGGTGAGGTTGCCAAGCGCTCGGGCGTGAAGGTCGAGTAAATCGCCATGCAGCTGGACGGCATCCGCGTGGTGGATCTCACGCGCATCCTCGCGGGGCCGTTCTGCTCGATGTTTCTTGCTGACCTCGGAGCGGAGGTCATCAAGATCGAAGACCCCGACGGCGGTGATCCCATCCGCTCGCAGGGCGAGGAGCGAAACGGCTTTTCACTCTATTTCGCCAGTTTCAATCGCAACAAGCGCTCGGTCACCCTCGATCTGCGGCGAGAGGAAGGCAGGGCGGTGCTGCGCAGGCTGATCGAGAGCGCCGATGTGCTGGTGGAAAACTACCGCCCGGGCGTACTCGACCGGATGGGCTTCGATCGGGAAACACTCAAGACCCTCAAGCCTGATCTCGTGGTGTGTCGGGTGACTGGCTTCGGATTGAGCGGGCCTTACGCCGATCGTCCGGCGTTTGATTTCATCGCGCAGGCCATGAGCGGGCTCATGAGTGTCACCGGCGAGGCCGATGGCGCGCCGATGCGCGTCGGTCCGCCGATCTCCGATCTGGTCGCCGGTTCCTATGCGGCCATGGGCGTGCTTGCAGCCCTGATCCGGCGCGGCCGAACCGGCCAGGGCGAGGAGGTCTGCACCGCGCTCACCGACAGCATGGTGAGCATGCTTGCCTTCATGGCAACCAACCACTTTGCGACCGGCAAGGTTCCGCAGCGTAGCGGTAACGATCACGGGTTGGTTGCGCCCTACGGCCTGTTCGAAGCGGCCGATGGCCAGGTGGCAATCGCGCCCAGTAATGATGCGGTTTATGCGAAGCTGCTTTCCGCGCTGGGCCTCGAGCGGCTTCGCGAGCACCCCGATTTCATCACCAATCGCGATCGCTTCGAGCAACGTACCGCCATCAACACCGAGATCAATCAGGTGACCCGCACCCGAGGGATCGACCACTGGGTCTCGGTGCTGAATGGGGCAGGCGTGCCGTGCGGCAAGGTGCTGGATATCGGGCAGGTGTTTGATGACCCGCAGATCCGGCATCAGCAGATGCGGCTCACGATCGACGACCCTAAGCACGGGCCGCTTGATGTGCTGGGCTTTCCGATCAAGTTCACTGACGATCCGTGTCGCGTGCACCGGATGCCTCCCGACCTGGGGGGCGACACCAGCGCGGTACTGTCCGAACTGGGCTACGATAACGAGTCCATTCAGGTGTTGCGCGCAAGCCGCATCGTCTAAAACGGGTCCTGGGACCCAGGTGCGCGATCTCATCGCGTGGTTATTTTCAGGGAGCTTTTAATGCGTTTTTCCGCCACTGATTCCGTTGATCGCTCGGTGCTGGTCACCGAAGTGGGTACCCGTGACGGCTTTCAAGTCGAGCGCGAATTCATCCCCACCGAAAGCAAGGCGGCGGTGATCAATGCGCTGGTTGACGCAGGCGTGCGCAGCTTCGAGGCCACGTCGTTCGTGTCGCCGCGCGCCATCCCCCAGCTCGCTGATGCTTCGCAACTTATGGACATGCTGCAGCGTAAGCCCGGCGTGCGTTACACGACGCTGGTACCGAACGCGCGGGGTGCCGAGCGCGCCGCCGCCGCCAAGGTCGACATGATGGCCTGCTTTGTATCGGCAAGCGAAAGCCATTGCCAGGCCAATCTCAACAAGCCGATCGAACGCGCGCTCGCCGATGTGGCCGAGTTCGTACCGATCGCAAATCAGTTCAACATACCGGTTCGGGGCGCGATCGCCGTGGCCTTTGGTTGCCCGTTTGAGGGCGACACGCCGGTGGAGTCGCTGCTGCGAATTGCGGGTATTTATCATGCGCTCGGTGTGCGTCATCTGTCGTTGGGCGATACCACCGGCATGGCCACGCCGCTGGTGGTCGAGCGTGCGGTCGATACGCTTCAGCGGCGCTTCCCCGACATGGCCATCGCGCTTCACTTTCACAATACCCGCGGTGTGGGGCTTGCCAACGTGATGGTGGGTCTTCAGATGGGCATCCGAGAGTTCGAGTCCTCGATCGCAGGGCTCGGTGGCTGCCCGTTTGCACCGGGTGCCTCGGGCAACATCTGCACCGAAGACCTGGTCTATTTGCTCCATGAAAGCGGCTACGAAACCGGCATCGACCTCGACCAACTGTGTGAGGTGGCTCGGCAGGTTGAAACCCTGCTTGGTCGCGGGCTGCCCGGACAGGTGATGAAGGCGGGGCAGCGTTTGCGCCGCTTCACCCTTGATGGCGCGCGTCGCGCGGTAGGCTGAGTTCGATCATGAGCGCCCCTTCGCCTGTCATTCGGCTCGACGCCGCCGACAATGTGGTGGTGGCGCGCACGCCGCTTGAAGCTGGAACGGCTGTGCCGGGCGAGTCGGTCACGACCCGCTCAGCCATCGAAGCGGGGCACAAGATTGCCAGCCGCCTGATCCGGTTGGGTGAACCCATCCGGAAATACGATACGGTGATCGGCTATGCGTCTGAAAATATCGAACCCGGAAGCTGGGTGCACAGCCACAATCTGCGCTTCGACGACGTGCAGAAAGACTATGCATTCGGCGAGGCGTACCGCCCCACCCTAATGCTGGCACCGGCCGAACGCGCCCGGTTCATGGGCATCGTGCGGCCCGATGGTCGGGTTGCCACACGTAATGTCATCGGCATCTTCATCACGGTGAACTGCTCAGCCACGGTGGCGCGAAAAATTGCAGGGCACTTTCACGAAGACCGCATGGCGCAGTGGCCTGGCGTTGATCGCGTGGTGCCGTTCGTGCACGACCAGGGCTGCGGCATGGAAATGACCGGCGAGCCCATGGACTTGCTCCGCCGCACGCTCGCGGGTTACATCCGTCACCCTAATATCGCCGGCGCGCTGGTGGTGTCGCTGGGCTGCGAACGAAATAATCTGCTTCGATTCTTTGAGGCCCAGGGCCTGGAAACCGGTAAGACCCTGCGCACCCTCACCATGCAGGACGTGGGCGGCACCCAGTCAGCGGTTGATCAAGGCATTGCTCATGTCCGCGAGATGCTCGATCTCGCCAACGGCATTGAGCGCACGCCCTGCAGCGCCGAGCATCTCATGGTGGGTCTGCAATGCGGTGGCTCGGATGGGTTCTCGGGGCTGTCGGCCAACCCCGCGCTGGGGAAAGCGGTAGACATTCTGGTGCGGCATGGCGGCACCGCCATCCTGTCCGAGACACCGGAAATTTTCGGGGTTGAGCATACGCTCACTGCGCGGGCGCGCACACCGCAAATCGGTCGCAAGCTGGTGGAGCGCATCGACTGGTGGTTGAAGTACAACGAAGGTCGCGACACGCAGATCAACGGCCGCGTATCGCCTGGCAATCACGCAGGCGGGCTTGCCAACATCATCGAAAAAAGCCTGGGTGGCGCGAAGAAAGCAGGCTCGAGCGCCATGATGGAGGTGTATCGCTACGCCGAGCCCGTCGCGGAGCGTGG
>SYIM01000120.1 GCA_005798775.1 Burkholderiales bacterium | reverse complement strand
TCACCAACATCGCCCGCGATGTCGGCGAAGATGCGCGCATGGGGCGCATCTATCTTCCGCTCGATTGGCTTCGCGAAGAGGGGCTGGACCCCGATGTCTGGCTCCTTGATCCGCGGTTCTCGGTGGCAATCGGGCGCCTGGTCGAGCGGCTGCTGCAAGAGGCTGACGCGCTCTACCGCCGGGCTGAAGAAGGCCTTTGGAATCTGCCGCGTGGCTGTCGTCCGGCGATCCTCGCCGCGCGGCTGATCTATTCCGATATCGGTGTCGAAATCCGGCGGGCCCGGCTCGACTCCGTGAGTCGCCGGGCAGTGGTGAGCGGTCGCCGGAAGCTTGTCCGTGTGGCGCAAAGTCTGCCGTGTGCGCTGTCAGCGCCCCGGCGGCCGCGTGGTCATGTTCCGCTCAATGCAATTCGATTCCTGGTGGACGCTGCCTCATCGGCGATCGCCGACCTACCGCCGCGCAGCCTTGCGGAAAAAGCCGCCTGGATGGTGAATCTGCTGGTGACTGTGGCCGAACGCGAGCGCTCAACGCAGCCGTGGCATTCGCCAGGGCAGCATCAGCCGGACCAGCGCTGAGCGCAGCCTGGGGCCGTTCAACGTTTCGTGCACGGACACCACCTGCCGTCCGTCCACCGTGGACTCGGCAAGCGAGCGCACATAAAACGGTGTGTCCTCAAGCGTGCGGGTGATGCGTGGCGCGGGTCCTGCACCCTCTGACCGAATCGAGCGGCCAATCCGCCAGCCGGTTCGGGCGAGCGCGTGGCGGGGCCCGGGATCAAACTCGGTCACCTGGCCGTCGGTCTGGAATCGGCGGGCGATGAGGTGCTCGCAGCCGTCTCGGGTGCGCAGGTCATAGACCACTGCCGATGATCCATCATTCAGCGTTGCTCGCGACCAGTCCCATTCGTCATAGCGCGACTCGATCGGCTCATCGCCCTCGTTTGAATCCAGATAGCCGTAGCCCTGCCACCGGATTCCGGGCGAACCGAAGTCAACCGATATCCGCGCCGCAGGGGCGAGTGGGCCCCAACGATGTTGTCCCGAGGGATCGAGCGGAAGCTGCCAGTCGAACCAGCGCGGAGCGCTCAGACGAATCGTTCCGCGAACTGCCAGCGGAATCGGGGCCGATCGCTCATCAATCCGGATCACGAGCTCTGTACCGGTCCACTCGAGTGCGCTGGGGCCAACCCTGAACTCGCGGGCGCTGCGCGCGATGCTTGCACGGCTGCGCTCGGTCATCGTCCAGCGCTTGCGACCGGGCGTGTAGAGCGCCACGTTGATCGCGCAGAAGTTTTCCGGATCGACCGGCGCACTGGACCGTTCAGCACGTTCGCGAGCCCACGCGTAATAAGGTGAGAATACGCTTCCGACAAAGGCGATCAGTGTGATCGCGTGCTTGCCGCAATCGCTCAGGCCGTCGACATACCACCAGAGATACGCACCCGAGCTGACCGCCTGGTCGAATCGAGGTGTGCCATCAGGGTTGCGGCCGCGAGCCGGCCCGACAGGGTGGCCATGGGTACGCCCGCCCCCGGGTGCGCGCTGCCCCCCGCCAGGAACAGCCCCGGAATCGCCGTGGTGGCCGAGGGTCTGCGAAAGGAAGACATCCAGCCGTGCGGGGCCATCCCGTAGAGCGCGCCCCCGCTCGCTGGAAAGCGGTGGTGAAACTGATGCGGTGTGGTGCAGACCTGCGCCCCGTTTGCTGCTTGGATCGTGAGGCCACAGCGCTGCAGATGGGAAAAGGCGGCGGTTCGGCATTGTTCGATCTCCTCGGCGGCAGGCGCGGACTGGTCGCCGCTTGCGGGCGCGTTGATGAGGCAAAACAGGCGCTCGGGTTGTCCGGGGGGCGTGGCATCGGTGCCCGCTCGGTCCTGTGCACACAGATAAAGCGTGGGCCGCTGGGGCAGTCGACCCTGCCGGAAGATGTCGTCGAACTCGGTGGCATAGCCTGGCTGGAAAAATACATTGTGGTGACTGAGGTCAAAGCCGTGAGCGACCCCGTGAATCGCAATGGTGAGTGCTGAAAGGGACCGCGGTGACAGGCCAGCGGACTGAACTGCCGGACGCACGGCCGCTCCGAGGAGGCCACCTGCTAGCGCCTGGGCGTCGCCGTTGAACACGACCGCATCCGCGGTGATTCTGGTGCCGTCATCGAGGGTCACGCCGCTTGCGCGTCCGGCGCTGACATCGATCGACCGGACGCCGGATCCCAGCCGTAAATCGACCCCCAATCGGCAGGCGGTCCGCTCGATGCGCATAGCTACAGCCTGCATGCCGCCCTCGGCCGCCCATACCCCACGCAGCTCAACATAGGCGATCAGCGCGAGCGTGGCGGGTGCCTCCCAGGGTGAGCCGCCGCAGTAGGTTGCATAGCGCGCGAACAACTGACGCAGACGCGGATCGTGGAAGTGCCGTGAGAGGCTTCGCCAGAGGCTTGCAAATGGCCCGAGCCCCGCCAGCAGAGCGAGCCCGCGGACACCCAGATCCTGACTCATCGAGGCAAGCGTCGGGCGTTCGGCGCGGATGTAGGCGTGCTCTAGCGCATGGTAGAGCTTGCGCGTTTGTTCACAGAAGGCGAGAAATCTGGCCGCTTCCGCGGCGCCCGCAAGCTTGCCGATTGCGTCGGCCGATGCTTCAGGACTCGCGTGCAGATCGAGTTGTTCACCTGCTGACCAGGCGTGGCGCGCAATGACCGGCAGCGGGCGCAGGGTGAGTGTGCCATCTTCGAAGCGCTCGCCGCAGTCCGCTAGCAGCTGATCGAAGACCCAGCGCATGGTGAGTACCGTGGGGCCCGCGTCGATTCGCACCGGTCCGACTTCATGCTGATGAATCTTGCCGCCGGTAACGCGTGCCCGCTCAAGCAACGTCACCTCAACGCCCTGGCGAGCAAGATCGCAAGCGGCTGCGAGTCCGCCCGCGCCTGCGCCAATCACAATCACGCGGCGGGCGCTCATACGGTGCTGCTCAGTTGCTCGCCTGCGTCCTGGCCCATCTCTCGGCCCAACCGTTGGCTAAACTCAGGGCTGGCTTGCGGCCAGTGCCCGCCGATTTCGAGCACACGAAACCGCGTAAACATGGATTCTGAGAAAAATCCCTGCGAATAGGCCTGGCGGATGGCCTCCAGATGGGCGCCGCTACGTGCGTAAGCGTCCATTGCCGATTGGGCATGCCAGAGGCTGAATGTGGCCTGCCGCAGCAGTGGTGCCTCGCCCAGCCCAACCGCGAACAGGCATCCAGGTGCCTGAGCGAGTGAGACCTCGGCAGCGGGCGAGAGCGACCAGAACCGGCGGGCGAGGTGGGGCCGGATCGAGGCCCGCGTAAGCGAGGCCACCATGGCGTCGGGGGGCGGTGCGACATCAGGGGGGGCGACTGCAAGGCTGTGACCCGACCAGCTCCCACGGCTCGCGAGCGGCTCGAGCAGAACGGTGAGCCACTGCTCGGCGCGGTCCTGCCAGCGGGCAACCTCTGCGGATCGGGTCAACCACTCGCGGGCGGAGTCGGTATGGTCGAAGGCGCAGAAAAGCCCGAGCCGGTTCCACGCTGGGCGGAGTCCGAAGCCGCCGTTGTGCCCGCTTCCCAGAACCTTACGCCAGCACATGGCCGGGGCGGTAGGCGGGGTGAGCGGGCCCTGGACGAGCTGTGCGAGGCCCCACGCGATATAGGCTGGGCGCCACACCGTCAGCACCAACGCCACGCTGGTTGCCGCCGGGTCGGTACCCGACCCGGCTTGCCAGCCGGAGGTCTCGGCCGCGCCTGCCTCAGGCACCGCTGTGGTCGGGGTCGGGACCTTCGATCCCGTAGCGGCGCAGCTTTACGTACAGGCTCTGTCGCGAGAGCCCCAGCATGTCGGCCGCCGAGGCGCGGTTGTTACGCGTGATCTTGAGTGCAGCCTCGATGCAGAGACGTTCGATGAGATCGACGGTTTCCCCGACGATGTCTTTCAGCGGCATCCGGCCCACCAGTGCTGCGAGATCGCTGCTGGACCGTGTGACGGCGGTGGGCTCATCCTGTGCTCCCAGTCGCCGACCGGTATCGCGGACCACGAAGGCGAGGTAGGGGTCGCTTTCGCTGGCCACCGCCACGCCGGAAATTTCGACCGGGACGGGAATGCCACCGCTTCCCACCAGCCGGGTGGCGAACAGCCGGATGGTGCCGCCCTGCGCGAGGCTGTTGATGAGCACGGCGAGGTCGGTGTTTGAGCGTCCCAGCCAGCGGTTGAGCGGCTCGCCGATGATCTGCCCCGCATGCGCCATCTGGATCATTTCGACGAAGGCTGGGTTGGCGCTCTGGATGAGGCCCCTTGCGTCGGTGAGCACAACGCCGTCACTGAACTGACGGATGGCCTCAAGAGTCGACGCATCTTCGCCAGTAAAGGCAAGCCGCGACTCGGGTTCGAGCCGCAGCAGCACCACGGTCTCTTCTTCCTGCCGCAGACTGGAGATGAAAAGGTGCGAGGGCTTCTTGTCGTGCCCGAATTTGAGGGTGAGTTCGGCGGGCCTGCCTGATCCGATCACCTGCTCGACGGTGACACGGAAGGCCCCCGCGGCCTTGGGCCCCACAAAGCTGTCGATCGTGCGCGCGGCGAGTGTTTCGCGATCGAGCCCGAAGTAAAGCGAGGCGGCGCGGTTAGCCTCGAGCACCGTGTGCTCATCGGGTTGGACGATCAGAATAGGATCACGGATGACATCGAGCAGTTGCCGGTGCTGGTTCTCGATTCGGCGCAGGCGCAGGTAATCGGTCTCCATCCGCTGCTGTGCCTCGAGGAGGCGGGCCTGCAGCGAGGCCACTATGCGCAGGTCGCGACCCACCGCCACTAATTGTCCGGAATCGCCTACCCGGATGAGGGAAAACAGGATTGGGATATCACGTCCGGCGGCATCAATATGATTGATGTGCCGCCAGCGCGAAGTGCGGCGTCCGGCACCAGCCTCTCGCAGCAGTTCGTCAACCTTCGGCCGGCTTTCGCTGGTGACCACCTGCGACCATGGTTGACCTGCCCAGTGCTGGATATCCTGGGTGGGCCAGTCGTCGGTGCCCATGGACACGCTGGAGATCAAGCCATCGGAATCGAGGACCAGAGCGATATCGGAGGCAGCTTCGACCAGCGCCGCGCTCGCTTCTGCGTCGAGTGCGGCGAGTCTGCCGCGCGATCCGTCAGCGTATCCCAAGCGAATTCTCCGATAACAGCCGGACTGCCCGGTTGAGTGCGTCGGTTGCATCGCCCGATACGATGTCTGCATCCAAGCGCTCAACAAGCTTTGGAAAGAACGGGACGGCTGCCCCGCCCACCATGATTGCAGGACGAAAACCGCGACCGGCATTGCGCACGCGAAGGATAAGGGCTCCCGCCGAACGCAGATCAGTCTCCGAGTTGAGCGAGAGCCCGATCAGGGCAGGCCTCATGGCGGTGATCTGGCTGACCAGCGCAGCTTCGTCGCCGTGGCCCAGGCGGGTACGCCAGCCGGCCCTTGCAAAAAACGCCCTGACCATTTGTACGCCCAGCCGATGGGTGGCGCCCGGCATGGTGCAGAAAAACACTGAGGGTGGGCTGGTTTCCGGGGCGCAAGTGGCGGACGTAGTGGGCGGGCCCATGCACTGAAAATCGTCGAGCAGGCTTGAAAAAAGCTGCTGCAGATGGCCCAGCGCGATGGTGACATCGGTAAAGCTCAGCCGGTCGTCACACCAGCCCTGGCCAAGATGCTGCGCGGCCGGCTGGATGACCTGCAGAAAGACGGCTTCGATCGGTACGCCGCTCTCACGCAGCTGCGCGACGAGCGCACCAGCGGCCTTGCTCTCGCCCTGCTGGCAGAGTGCTGCGAGTTCGAGCGCGTGCACGTGGTGTGGCCCCACCCGGGGTAGTCCGTCGCCCAGGTTCATCGAAGCGACCGGTCTGCCTGGCCAGGCGCTGCGATCATTCGGCAGCACAGAACCAGGGCCGCATGCGAGGCGGGTTAGACGTGGAACCACCTCGGTAAGAAGCAATTCCAGCAACGGCTCGCCAGGTTGATCTAAAACGCCGGACTGCACTGTGCTCATGGGGACCTCCTTGGGAACACCCGATCGGGCAGGCGAGTGCCAGCCGACAGTGCCCCTGTCTACCGTCGACTCTTGCCGATTCCGGGCGCTGTGTCCAGCGCCGTGTGAATCGCCGAGTAACGGCATCCTCACAGAAGTTTCCCCATGTTCAATATCTGTCTCCAGCTGTCTTGGACAGCTATCATCGTCCAGCCGAGGTGATTTGTCAACTGCGATAGACGTAAATCAAAGTTGACATTTTTTCGGGGCAGTCCTAGAGTCGGTCGGGTCAGCGTTTCGGACGGTCGAAACGCCCATATCCGCCCAGGGGAAACGATGTCGCGCACACTGACCGGGATCATTCAGCCAGCTGGCCCGCCGGCTGCGCTGCGCCCAGTCTACACACCCGAGGAGCGCGCGCGCCGCGATACCACCCGCTGGACGCTGGTGCAGGGTCTGCTCGCCCCATTCCAGTTCGTGGTGTTCCTGGCCAGCCTCGGGCTCATCGTTCGCTACCTCGCGACCGGCGAGGGCTGGGCTATTGCGGCAGCCTCGGTGGTGGTCAAGACGCTGGTCCTCTATCTGATCATGGTGACCGGGGCGATCTGGGAGAAGGTGGTCTTCGGGCAATACCTGTTTGCGCCCTCCTTTTTCTGGGAGGACGTGTTCAGCATGCTGGTGATCGCGCTCCACACAGCCTGTGTGGTGGCGTGGTTTGCAGGCGACACCCTGCTCGATGCCCGGGGTCAAATGCTGCTGGCGCTGGCCGCCTACGGCACTTATGTCATCAACGCCGGCCAGTTTCTGTACAAGCTGCGTCTAGCCCGCCAGGAGCGTTCAAAATGAACGCGAGAATTCCGATTTCTCCAATTTCGGCACAAGGCTGCGAGCGACCCGAGCCCGCGGTGTTGCGTGAGCGCGGTCAGCGCGAGGTGTTTTGCGGCCTGACCGGCATTATCTGGCTGCACCGCTAGATTCAGGATGCGTTCTTC
>SYIM01000119.1 GCA_005798775.1 Burkholderiales bacterium | reverse complement strand
TCGATTGGCAGCCGTTCTTCCCGACCTGGGATCTGGCAGGTCCCTTCCCGGCCATCCTGAATGATGAGATCGTGGGCGAGTCGGCGCGCCGGGTGTTCTCCGACGGTAAGACGATGCTACGCCGGGTGATCGACGGCCGCTGGCTCGCGGCCAATGCGGTGGTAGCGTTTCTGCCGGCCAACAGCGTGAACGACGACGACATCGAGGTGTACACCGATGACTCGCGCACCGAGGTTGCGTTCGTGTGGCGTAACCTCCGCCAGCAGACGGCCAAGCGCGAGGGCGTGGCCAACAAGTGCCTCGCCGACTTTATCGCGCCGCGTACGCTCGATGGCCGGCCCTCGGGCATCGCCGACTACATCGGCATGTTTGCCGTCACTGCAGGCCTGGGGGTCGAGAAGAAGGAGGCCGAATTTGCAGCGCTTCTCGATGACTACTCATCGATCATGCTGAAGGCAATTGCCGACCGGATGGCCGAGGCGTTTGCCGAATGCCTGCACCGGCGGGTACGCACCGACCTCTGGGGCTATGTGCCCGATGAGGCGCTTGATTCGCAGGCGCTGATCGACGAGCGGTATGCTGGCATCCGCCCTGCGCCGGGCTATCCGGCCTGCCCCGAACATACGGTCAAGGCAGAACTGTTCGAGGTGTTGGGCTGTCATGACATCGGCATGACGCTCACCGAGAGCTTTGCGATGGCGCCGGCGGCCAGCGTCTGCGGCTTTTATCTCTCGCACCCGCAGTCGGAATATTTCAACGTGGGTCCGATTGATGACGATCAGGTTGCCGATCTTGCGCGGCGAAGCGGCCGCGAGCGGTCGGATCTGGAGCGGGCGCTTGCGCCGGTGCTGGGGCGCTGAGCCCCCGACCTACCGCCCAACGCCGCCCGCCTGTGATTTAAAGTCGCCGCGCTCGAGCAGCCACGCGCCGGCAAAGCCAAATACCAGGCCCCAGAACGGCGCGCCGATGCCCGCGATCGGCTGATTGGCCACGGTGACTAGAAAAGCGATCAGCGCACCGAGCGAGAATCGCTCACGAAAGGAAATCTGGAACGCGGTTTGTAATACCCGCAGCATGGCAAGACCCGCGAGCACTGCGATGAACGCAGGCGGTGTGGCGAGCAGGAGCTGGGTGAACCCCGGTGCGAGCGCCCCGAAGGCAAGCGACAAGAGCCCCACGAAAATGCCTGCGGTGTAGTGCCGGTGACGTTCGCCCGAGCTTGAGATCAGCGCGTTGGTGGGCCCGGTGAGGCAGGTGGAGACTGTACCGATCAGGGCGGTGATGCACGACCAGACGCCACAGCCGAGCGTGACGGCATTGACTGGCGCGCGATGCCCTGCGGGCTCAAGCACCGCAAAGCCCTGACCGTTCTGAACGATCAGCACGGTGATGGCAAGCGGCACCACCAGCTCGAAGGCTGCGGCGGCCGACCATTCGGGGCGCTGAAAGACGGGGCGTGCGAGCTCGAATGCGCTTGTGAGGTCAGTTCCGGGGCTGCCTGCGAGGGCAACGGCGATGGCACCCACCACGAGCGCAGCAATCACCGGGGGCGCGCGCCGGCCAAGCGCCGGCCATACCGATGCCGCGATGAACGCGAGCACCATCGGCGCAGCAATCGCAGGCGACTGATGCATTGCGTGCACCAGGTCGAGTCCGAAGCGCAGGAACACTCCGGCGACCATACCCATCACGATCGGCATGGGGACCGCTGCCATCAGCCGCTTGATCCAGCCGGTGAAGGCGAGTGCGATCATGAGAAGGCCCGTGAGCAGGAAGGCGCCCACCACCTCGGTAAAGCGCAGATGCTCAAGCGCCTGGCCGACCAGAACTGTGCCCGGAATCGTCCAGAAGAAAACAAGCGGCTGCCGCCAGCGCCAGCAAAAGAGGATGGAGAGAATGCCGTTGACGAAAAAACTCCCGAACAGCCACGATGCGAGCTCCGCCTCGGACAGCCCGCCCCGTGAGCCCACCGACAAAATGATGGCCACGGGCCCACTTGCCGCAAAGATGAAACCGATCAGGCCGTTGGCCGCATAGACGGTGCCGAAGTCACGCCAGATCTCGCGAAAACCAGCGGGAACCTGGTCGGGTGGCTCGAAGCGGCCGGCGCTCATCGCGCACGCCCACGAGGCCGCTCGGGGGGCAGGCGCGCGTGATGCGCGGGCAGGGTGCTGTTGTCCAGCACCATCGGGCCGTCTTGAAACACCCGGGCATCCATCAGGCAAAGCGAGGGCACGACCGCAACCCCGGGGGGCAACTGGGCCAGCACATCTCGCTCGACATCCAGCCCAGGCGCGACCTCGCACAAAGCGAGCCGCCCCGCCTGCAACCGAAAAACCGCGCGCTCGGTCACGTAGGTGGCGCGAATCGCCTGGCGCGAGGCGTACTCGCCGTTGAAGCAAAGGAGACCCACCTGCGGCACCAGCTTCCTCCAGCGCCCCTCGCGTTCGATCCTCAGGTTCCCGTTATCCATCATGAGCTGCAGCCCCCCTGATGTGAGGGTACCCATGAACACCAGCTCACGCGTGGATTGCGTGATGTTGATGAAACCCCCCACCCCGGCAATCCGCCGCCAGGGACCCACGCCAAACAGACCGACGTTCACATTGCCGCGTGGATCGGCTTCGGCCATGCCAAGAAAGGCCATGTCGAGGCCGCCGCCATCGTAGAAAGCGAACTGCGCAGGTTCATCGACGATCGCCTGCGGATGCTCGGCTGCGCCGAAGGACAGGCCATCGGCCGGGGTGCCGCCGATCGGACCCGACTCAACTGTGAGCACAATGCCCGGGATACCCGCCTCACGGGACAGCGCGCCCACACCCGCCGGCATGCCCACGCCCAGGTTCACGGTACGTGGCCGAACTGCAGCCAGTTCCAGAAGTGCCCGCCGTTGAATGATGCGCCGCGGATCGGCGGGTCGCGGCCCGGGCGCGGTCGCTGCCTGCGGCGGGTTGGCGGGGGAAGCGCGCGCTGGTGCCGCCGCGCGCGCGGTGAGCCCGGTGTAGGCGGGGTTGAAGTATTCGCCAAAGGTCATGGCGTGGTGACGGGGATGCTCCCCCACCACCACCACATAGTCGACCAGGATGCCGGGCACACAGACTGCGCGCGCCTGCGGATGGGCGCCCACCAGACGTTTGACCTGCGCGATCACGATTCCGCCGCTATTGTGCGCGGCCTGCGCGATGGCAAGGAGCTCGTGGTGAAAGGGTTCGTGCTCGGCGCTCAGGTTGCCGAGCGCGTCAGCGGTGGTGGCGCGAATGAGCGCGCAGTCGATCGGGAGGGGCTTATAGCGCAGGTATTCCTCACCCGCGATCGTGATGAGCTCCACCAGATCCTCGCTACACCGCTGATTGAGCTTGCCGCCCCCATGTCGGGGGTCCACGAAGGTGTGGAGGCCGATGGGTGTGATCACGCCAGGCTTGCGTCCTGCGATGGCGCGATAGAGCTGCGAGATGACCCCCTGCGGCAGGTTGTAGGCCTCGGTGCCTTCCTCGAGAGCGAGCTGCGCCAGCCCGGGCGCGGATCGCCAGTGGCCGCCAATCACGCGGCGGGTGAGCCCGCGGTGGCAGAAGTGATTGACGCCGCGGGTTGCCCGGTCGCCCTGGCCGGCCGAGTAGATGAGGGTGAGGTCGCGCGGCGCCTGGTCACGCAGGAATCGCCGTTCGATCGCTTCGGTGATGGCTTCGGCGTGCCCCGCCCCCAGAAAACCAGCGCTCGCGACAGTGGAACCGCATTGGATAAGCGCGGCCGCGTCGTCGGCACTGATCAGCTTCAACTCAGACCCCCCAGGGGACGTCGCGCTTGCCGGCACGCGCCCGGTCGAACATTTCGATGAGCGGTTGAGCCCTGGCTTCGAATGAGATGGCCGTGCCGGGGCCGGCTTCTTCGTCGTCGTATTCGCCACCCGCAGCGGGCGTTGGCAGCGCACTCGCGGCCCGCTCGCTCGCGTGCGCCGCCTCGCGCGCCGCCTCGCGTGCGCGCTGCTCATCGGCGATCGCTGCCCGCAATCGAGCGATTGCCTCAGGCAACTGCTCAACCGTGATAATGCCCTGGGGTCCGGTGGGCTTGCCGAGGATGCCAAGCATCTTTTCGGCCACCTGTCCCATCATCACGATGCTGCCCGTAGCGCGCGAACGGAATTCGTAGATCATGGTCGTGACTCCTCGAATGAAGGGACAGCTTGGTACCATTATCCGATGAGTTTGCCGTCCAGCATGTTCCGGTGCATTACCGGTCGCCGCAGAGCGATCCGCTGTCTGTTGGGCTGGCTGGCACTGTCTGGCCTCCTCGCTGCGTGTTCGCCCGAATTTAATTGGCGTGAAACCCGGAACCTCGAGCAGGGCTTTTCGGTGCTTTTGCCTGGACGCCCCGCGTCCATGAGCCGGGAGATCGATCTCGACGGCCTCAAGGTCGACATGACCATGACCGGCGCACGCGTCGATCGCGCACTCTTCACGGTGGGCGTGGTGCGGCTCGAGGCGGCCCCTGACGTGGCGGCCACCCATGCGAAAGCGCTGTCGGCCATGCGGGAAGCGATGTTGCGTAACCTGGGCGCCGAGCCACAGCCCGGCGTCCCGACCCGCGTGGGGATGTTCGACCTCTCCGGTTCCTCGAAGGGCGCGGTGGACGGAATCGCGGTCGAAGCGCGCGGCCAGGTGACGGGCGAGCCGGCGGTCATGCAGGCGGTGTTCGTTGCGTATCGGGAGCAGATCTGGCAGGCGGTGGCGATCGTGGCGCCCGCCCAGGCGCAACAGGCGCGCACCATGCTCGATTCATTCCGGTTGCTGGTTCCATGACCCGCAGCGTGTCCCCGCCGATTGTCGAGGCTAGGCTCGGCGTGTTTGCGCTCTTTGCCTCGGGCTATGTGTTGTCGTATGCGCTTCGCACCGTCAATGCGGTGATTGCGCCGGAGCTCGTCGATCAGTTTGGCTTCAGCAACGCGCAGCTTGGGGCGCTGTCCAGTGCCTATTTCTTCAGCTTTATCGTGATGCAGTTGCCGTTGGGCGTCTGGCTCGACCGGTTTGGCTCGCGCGATACCGACTCGGCGCTGCTCGCGATTGCGGCGCTTGGCTGCCTCATGTTTGCGCTGGCGACTGAGGCCTGGGTGCTGGGCCTCGCTCGGGTGGTGATCGGCATTGGAGTGTCGGGAGCGCTGATGTCGGGGCTACGCGCCTTCCGGTTTGCCTTTGCGCCGGAGCGTCAGCAGCGGCTGGCCGCCTGGATGCTCACCGCCGGCACGCTGGGCGCGCTCATTTCAACCGTGCCCGCGCAGCTCGCCCTGCCGGTCATTGGCTGGCGGGGGCTGTTTTTTCTCTGCGGGGGGTTGCTCGGGCTTGCGGCGGTGTGCCTGAGGGTGCTCCTTCCTGCCGAGCCGCGTCAGCCTGCCACGCCGCTTGCCGAGCAATGGCGCGCCTACCTTGAAGTGTTTCGTGAGCGCTATTTTTGGCGGTTTGTCGTGCCATCGGTCACGCTGCAGGCCACGTTCATTGCCATGCAGAGCCTGTGGGCGGGGCCATGGTTCACGCGGGTGCTTGGGATGTCAGCAACGCAAAGCGCGCAAGCGCTCCTGGGGATCAATGTGGCGCTGATGTTTGCCTATCTGATGCTGGGTTGGGTCATGCCCAGGCTGACCGCCCGCGGCTGGTCGACGCTTTCCGTGACGGTGGGCGGATCGCTTCTCATGATTGGTGCGCAGGCGGTGATTGTGCTCGCCGAGGGCAGCTGGGCATGGCTCGCATGGCTCCCGTTTGCGGTGGGCGTGACGGTATTTACGCCAGTTCAGACGCATGTGAGCCTCACCTTTCGTGGTGCGCTGACCGGGCGCGCATTCAGTGCCTTCAACATGATGATTTTCGTGGGCATTTTCTTTACCCAGTGGTTGTTTGGCGTGCTTGTGGATGCGCTGGGCCGACAGCTGGGCCTTGATGAGGCGCCCGCGTTTCGTTGGGCGCTTGCCTGCTGGGTGGTGCTGCAGGTGCTGGCGCTTGCGGTCATGATCGGCTGGCGGGCGAAGCCGCCCGGCGGTCAGAGCGCGGCGATGTGAGCGTTCAGCCGGCTTCGCCGCTCAATTCGAGGGGTGAACGGCGGTAGCCGATGGCCTCGGCCAGATGATTGCGTTCGAGGCCTGCGCTGCCGGCAAGGTCGGCAATGGTGCGGGCTACCCTGAGTGTGCGATGCACGCCGCGCGCCGACCACCGCAGCCGCTGGCTTGCCGCCACGATCAGCGCCTGGGCGTCGGCGCCGAGCGCGCAGTGGTGCGCAACGCCTTGCGCGTCGAGCCGTGAATTGACGCAGCCCTGCCGACTGAGCTGACGCGTCCAGGCGGCTTCCACCCGCAGGCGGATGGTGTCGCTTGCCTCGACCGGTGTGCGCTCGAGCAGATCGGTTTCGCTCAGGCGCGCCACAGACAGGAGCAGATCGAGCCGATCGAGGAGCGGGCCGGATATGCGGCGCTGATAGCGCAGCACCTGCTCGGCGCTGCATCGGCAGCGCGGGTCGCCAAGCTGACCGCAGCTGCAGGGGTTCATGGCGGCGATCAACTGAAAGCGCGCTGGAAGATCGATGGAACGACTCGCGCGCGCTAGAGTGATGTGGCCGGTTTCGAGCGGCTCACGCAAGGCCTCTAGTACGGGACGCGAGAACTCAGGCAGCTCATCGAGAAACAGCACGCCGTGATGTGCGAGGCTGATTTCGCCAGGCCGTGGGCCAGGACCGCCGCCTACCAGCGCCGCCGCCGAGGCGCTGTGGTGCGGCGCGCGCACGGGGCGCCGGCCCCAGTTCGCGGGGTTGAAGCTGCCGGCAAGCGCCTGGACCGAAGCGACTTCGAGCGCCTCCTCGCTTGAGAGGGGCGGGAGGATGGAGGCGAGGCGAGATGCGAGCATGGATTTGCCGGCGCCGGGCGGGCCCACCATGAGCGCGGAGTGGCCGCCCGCGGCCGCGATTTCGAGCGCCCGCCGTGCCTGGGTGTGGCCGCGGATGTCGCTGAAGTTTGCGCCCTGCCACTGCGAGGGCGGGGGCAGCTGGTGATCGACCCGTGCCAGAGGGGATGCGCCGAGCAGATGCAGGCACACCTCGCCCAGGTGGTTGGCAGCGAGGGCAGCGACTTCGGGGTAGACCGCAGCTTCGCCTGCGCTGGTGGCCGGGACCACCAGCCGGCGGCCGGCTGTGCGGGCGGCGATTGCCATGGGGAGGCTGCCGCGAATGGGGCGCAGTTCGCCAGTCAGGGAGAGTTCGCCCGCAAGCTCGAGTTCTTCGAGTGGCTCGGCGGGAAGCTGCCCGCTTGCCGCGAGCACGCCAATGGCGATCGGGAGATCAAACCGGCCGGAGTCTTTTGGAAGATCGGCCGGGGCGAGATTGACGGTGAGGCGACGATTGGGAAAATCGAAGCCCCGGTGAACGAGCGCTGCGCGCACCCGCTCGCGGCTTTCACGCACCGCAGCCTCCGGCAGACCCACGATATGGAATGCGGGCAGGCCGCGCGCGACGTGAACCTCGACCCGGACTTCTGGTGCAGAAAGCCCAACGAGGGCGCGGGATCGGACGATGGCAAGCGACATGGCGGAAGGGGCGGTTGGCAAGAAAAAACGGAAGGCCTGATGACGGAAAGGCCCGATGTTGCCCGGGGATCCCGGCCGGATCGACGCATGGCTCGGCCGACCGGCCAGGCCATTGGGATGAGTGTGCCGTCATGCGCCAGACGCCGTTGGCGCCCGCGGGAGAGCCCGAGTACCGGCGCGAGGGTCTGGGTGCCCGCGAGTTGATCCGCGTCCGGGTGCGTTTCGCGGAACCGCGCGCCGCGCTTTGCATGGCGCCCTTCATACTTCGTTCTTCAACGTCACCGGAGTTTCCCTATGGCCATTTACGAACTGCGCACCTACGAAGTCATTCCCGGCAAGATGGCCGAGATCACGGAGCTCTATAAAAGCGAGGGCTGGGCAGCCATCAGCGGCCACCCGCCGAAGCTGGTCGGCTATTTCACGGGCGACGTCGGCGCGATCAACGAACTGATTCATCTCTGGAAATTCGACGACGACGCCGATCGGCGCGTGTTCTGGACCGGTGTGTTCTCCGATCCCAAATTCATGGCTTTCGCGAAGAAAGTCCGGCCGCTCTTCGTGTCGCAGAAAAACAAGCTCATGCTGCCGGCCGGCTGGGGGCCGCAGCCCTGATGCGGCGCACTGACCGGCACCGGCCAGCCAGCGCGGTGCGATGACGCTCCTGATCGCGCGGCATGGCGAAACCGAGCTCAACGTCGCCGGCATTGTTCAGCCGGCCGATACCGCTCTTTCCCCCCATGGTCTGCAGCAGGCCGATGCGCTCGGTGCGCGTCTTGCCCGGGAGTACCGGGTCAGCGCGATTGTCGCGAGCG
>SYIM01000118.1 GCA_005798775.1 Burkholderiales bacterium | reverse complement strand
CGGCGACGGTGCGGCGGATCGTGAACATGACTGCCTGGACCGTGGTGGACGCCAACAGCGATCGTTAGGCGCAGAGCCCGTATCGCGGGGCCCATCCGGCCCCAGCCCCCGGCCCCCTTGCCTTTCCTGCATCAGCTGACCGATACTTGAATGTATGAACCGGACCCATAAAGAATCAGGGCAGGGGGAGCCCAAGGGAGTCCGGATCGGGGGGGCGGGTGTTGCCACAGATCCGGGGCGGGATATGCGGCGTCTGCGCGCGTGGCTCGATGAGCTGGGTCTGCTTTCCCATGTCCGGACCGAGGCTAACAAGACGTCGCTGTGCGCGGGGCTGGTGCCCGAATCTGGCCTCAGATGGGCGCCGAACCTTGACACCACCACGCTGGGCGAGGTGATCGCCGAACAGTGCGGGCGCGACGAACGCCATACCGAGCGCGAAGTGCTTACCGGCCTGCTGCTGTCTCCGCTCACACTCGATTTCCCGGATTTCGACGAATTTGAGTCGGCGGTGCGGATTCGTGTTGATACGGCCCAGGCGGGAGCCGCCACTGCACTCCGGTTCGATATCGATCAGTACCGTCCCGAGGCGTATTGGGAACGTCTGGAAACCGGGAGCTTCAGCCTGCGTCCGGGCTGTAGCCTCGTCCGTGCGCTTGCCGCCGCCACGCAGCCTGGTCCGGGCGAGGATCCTTATGGCTTCGGATGCTATCGCGCCTCCGAATACGTGATGCTGCTTGCGATTGCGCGTGAAGCCGCGCGCAGTCACCCCGAACTCAAGCAACGCCTGCGCGAGCGCTCAAGCCACCGGCCGATCGAATCGCATGAATTTCACGAGGTGCTGCTGCGAGAGCTTGGTACCTTTGAAGAGCCTTTGCCAGCTTGCTGGTTTGTCCCTGGCGATCGCATCTGGTTTCGCAATCCCGACGCCCATTCA
Organism: Burkholderiales bacterium; assembly: GCA_005798775.1. Lineage (GTDB taxonomy): Bacteria > Pseudomonadota > Gammaproteobacteria > Burkholderiales > Burkholderiaceae_E > SYIM01. The sequence goes on along the minus strand of SYIM01000118.1, from coordinate 3,726 downwards.
GCCAATGCCGAGGGCTTCGAAGGTTCCTGGGTCATTTACATCGGCAACGGGTTGTTCTCCAACTTCTGGAAGCGCAATGCGCCCTTCACCCTCGAAAGGAAATGTGTCGAGATCTACCACTGGCGCCACGCCACCTGCCGCGGTGAAGATGGCGGCCTCCGGGTCGATGAAGACGAGGTGGCGCGCCGGGTGGCCCTGACTGAAGCCGACCCGGTGAAGCGGGCGCGTGTGCTTGCTCTGATGCAACGCTGGCGCGACCCGCGGGGTGTCTACGAGCACGGTGGCTGCCTGGATCGCACCCGCGAGTGCGCGCGCCGGGTTCAGCCCAATAGCTGCGATATCGTTTTCTCGCCGGCCTGACCGACCGGCTCGGTGACCGGCTCGGCGCTTGCCAAACCGCTTGCGCTGTGGCCTAGTACGGAAATGATTACACGATGGTTGTCAGTTTTTGTTTGCACCGGCTTGTTTGTTCTGGCCGGTTGGCTGGACGGCGGCATGGCGCCCGCGCAGGCACAGCGCTCGGCGCCCGAAGTGGCTGCGAGTATTGCCTGGGTCGATCTTGCCGAGCTTCCGCCGGAAGCGAGCGAAACGCTGCGCCTGATCAAGGCGGGCGGGCCTTTCCTATACGACAAAGACGGTACGCGTTTCGGTAACCGCGAGCGGGTGTTGCCGCAGCGGCCGTCGGATCACTACACCGAGTACACCGTCCGCACGCCCGGTGAGCGCACGCGGGGCGCGCGTCGGATCGTAGCGGGCGGCGACCCGCGGATCTCGGGTGAGTACTTCTACACCGATGATCACTACAAGAGTTTTCGGCGTATCCGAGAGGCCCCAACCGGGAGGTAGGAACGATGACTGCGCTCAGCAACGTGCCTGCTCAGGCAATGCTGCCACTGGCAGCATACGATCTGGATGAATTGCTGCGAAACGCCAAGCGAAGTAGCCAGACGGTGCTCCGGGCAGACTTTGATGGCGCTGACGACAAGGCGGGCGTGATGAGTCGAATCGCCGAGGGCTTCACGCTGCCAGGACATTTTGGCGGCAATCTCGATGCCCTCTACGACTGCATGACTGATCTCAAGCCAGCAGCCGATGCCGATCAGCCCGGCTTTGTCGTGGTGCTGCAGCGTCTGCCGGCGGGGGCGCATTTCGACCGTGATCAGCGCGATGCGCTGCTTGATGTGTTTCGCGATACCGCCGACTTCTTTTTCGATAAGGGTATAGCGTTTCGCGTGTTTTACTCGGTGGCCGACGCACGGGCATCGCGTCCGGCTGCCTGAACCGCGACCAGCCTCAAAAATCGCCGGCTAAAGCCTGCAGTGCAGCGATTGCGGCCAGCCCGGCGGTTTCGGTGCGAAGCACTCGCGGGCCCAGGCTGACCGCCTGGAAGCCGGCTGAACGGGCAGCAGCCACCTCCCCTTCATCCAGACCCGACTCGGGACCTGCCAGTAGACAGATCGGGGAGCGTCCGGGCGCATTGGCCTGCATGCAGGCCGACAACGCGGTGGGCGCTCTTGGGTCAAGCACGAGCCGGAGGGGGGCGGTCGACTGCTCGACCCAGCGCGCCATCGGGCCAGGTTCTTCCACGGTTGGGAGCACATCGCGCCCGCTCTGCATACAGGCGGCCTCAGCGACTGCGCGCCAGTGCTCGAGCTTGCGCCGGGCGCGGTCCGCATCGAGACGGACCTGGCTGCGGTTTGAAAAAAGCGGGGTGATGGCGGTGGCGCCCAACTCGACGGCTTTTTCGATGGTCCAATCCATTTTGTCTGCGCTTGAGAGACACTGGCCGAGATGGATGGCGAGCGGGCTTTCCGGGGTGGCGCGTAACGCTGCCTCAATGACCAATGAGACACTTTCGGCCGCCCCGTCCAGCCGCGCTGCCCAGCGGGCTCCATGACCGTCGAAGAGCTCGACCTCGGCGCCCTGGCTGAGCCTCAACACCCGCGTGAGGTAATGTCGCTGTCGGGTATCAAGCGCGACCCGGGCGCCACTTGTAAAGGACAGGTCGGGGTCGGCTGCGCGGATCAGTAAGCGCGGGATCAAGGCTGTAGCGCCCGATAAAAATTGGGCAAGGCGAAGAGCCCGCCGTGCACCTGCTCGTTGTAGTAGTGCAGATGCTGCAGGCCGCGGGCAGCGATTCGTTGAGCGGCTTCTGCCGGATCGAGGGCCAGGGGGTCGAGTTCATCGGACGCCACCGCCATGCCCCAGTAGGCCCCATAGAGCGGTACATGCACGCCCAACGGCCGGACGATTGCAAACACTGAAACCAGGTCGGCGAGAAGTGCGCGAACACGTTCCGGGCGATAGGCGGGTGCTCCGACGTGTAGCGCAAGTGCGCCGCCCGGGTTCAGCACGCTTTTCGCGAGTGCGAAGTAGTCGCGCGTGTAGAGTCCGTGCGCCGGCGTGTCGGGGTCGGTGAGATCGAGAATCACCAGATCGAAACCTTCGCCCGAGCGGGCCAGGGCCTCGGTTGTGTCCCAGCCGTCGCCGATGCTGATCGCAACCCGCGGATCATCGAGCGCGCCCCGATGTACCGCCTGCAAGTGCGTACGAGACATCCGGATCACCTCGGCATCCAGTTCTGCGATCACGATACGGCGCATGCTGGGGTGCTTGAGAAGCTCTTCGGCCGAGCCACCGTCGCCGCCGCCCACGATCAGTGCGGTAGCGGGCGCCGGGTGGCTGGTTGCTGCGGGATGAATGATGGGCTCGTGGTAGTAGAACTCATCGCGTTCAGACGTCATGAAGCGGCCATCCAGGCGGAACAGCCGCCCCCACTGTGGCGTGTCGAACACCTCGAGCTTCTGCCAGGCAGTCCTTACCGATTCCAGCCGCTGCGAGGCCCGAAACCCATACGCGCTGTCGCTATTGAGCCATTCGAGCAGCAGCCCCTGACCGTTGGGCATCGCTTTGGGCGCGGTGCGATCGGCCGGGGTGCCAGCGAGTGAGGCGGCAGGCTGCGCAAACGGGTCGTCGATGCCGCGCAGCAGTCGCTCGATCACCCGCGAACCGGGATCAAACGCCTCGAGGAGCAAATCCAGCGCCCGCTCAGCCTTGGTCGAGTTGTCGGTTGAAAAATTGCAGACGTAGACATCCAGCGTGACGCTGCGACGCTCCGGCCATGAATGAATTGCCATATGCGATTCCGCGAGCAGCACCGCGCCGGTGACACCGCCGGGCTGGCCGTCGTGGTCGGGGAACTGTACGTAGGTTTCGTCGACCAGGGTGAGAGCAGATTGTTCAACGGCTCTCCGGCAGAGCGCCGCGAGTTGGTCCGCGCTGGTAAGAAGTGACGGTTCGCAGCGGCAGTCGTAGAGGTCGGCGGTAAGGTGAAGTCCCTGCATTCGAACCCCGCGGACCGGAATCCGCAAAGCCTTCGAGTATAGCAACGGGGGGTGGCGGGCTCCGGGTTTGCCCCGCCGCTTTGTTAGAATTTCGGGTTTTCCAGCCGTCAAACGTCGCCGATCAACCGCATCGGCCTCAAGGCTTGAGTTCGGGGAGTCTTCCGTATGGGCGAAACGCGCGATCCAGTCACTGCAGTACCAGCAACTGTGTCCTCTGGGCCTTTGTCGACGCGCATGGCCGCTGCCATTCGCGCGCTCGCCATGGACGCTGTTCAGCAGGCCAACTCCGGCCCCCCCGGCATGCCGATGGGCATGGCGGAAATTGCCGTGGCGCTGTGGGCGGGCGTGCTGTCGCACAACCCCGCCAACCCGCGCTGGTCTG
>SYIM01000014.1 GCA_005798775.1 Burkholderiales bacterium | reverse complement strand
ATGCGCAGCTCAATCTGTGAATAATCGGCCGACATGATCCGGTACCCGGGCGGCGCAACGAAAGCCTCGCGAATCCGTCTTCCCTCGGGCGTGCGGATGGGAATGTTCTGCAGATTCGGCTCACTCGAGGACAGGCGCCCGGTGACTGCCACCGCCTGCGAGTAGCTGGTGTGAACGCGGCCGGTGCGGGGGTTCACCATGCGCGGTAATTTATCCGCGTAGGTGCTTTTCAGCTTCGCCAGCCCCCGCCAGTCTAGAAGCAACCTGGGCAGCGGGTAATCTTCGGCGAGCCGCGTGAGGACCTCCTCATCGGTCGAGGGCGCTCCGCTCGCGGTCTTCTTCAGGACTGGCAGCCCCTGCTTGTTGAACAGGATCTCGCCCAGTTGCTTGGGCGAGCCCAGGTTGAAGGGCTGGCCCGCGGCCTCATGCACGCGGGCCTCGAGCTCGAGAAGTTTGCGACCGAGCTCTTCGGACTGCCGGGCAAGCGCCTGCGAATCGATCAGCACGCCGCGCCGCTCCATGCGCTGCAACACCCGCGAGACCGGGATTTCGATGTCGCGATAAATGCGCTCCAGTGCAGGCTCGGCACTGACTCGCGGGTGCAGTGTCCGGTGCAGATGCATCGTCACTTCGGCATCTTCCGCCGAATAGAGCGTCGCGCTGTCGAGCGGTACCTGCTCGAAGCCAATCTGTGCTGCGCCCTTGCCTGCCACGTCTTCGTAGCGGATCGTGCGCCGATTGAGGTGACGGGCGGCGAGCGAATCCATGTCGTGGTTGCGATGCGCCTCGAGCACATAACTCTGAAGCAGGGTGTCGTGCGCCACGCCCGCCAGCCGCACGCCATGGTTCTCGAGGACATGGGTATCGTATTTCAGGTTCTGCCCGACCTTGACCCGCGAAGCGTCTTCCAGCCAGGGCTTCAGGCGCTCCAGCACCCAGGCCAGGGGAAGTTGATCAGGAGCGCCGGTGTAGCGATGCCCGACCGGGATGTAACACGCCTCACCCGGTTCAATTGAAAACGAAAAACCGACCAGTTCGGCGGCCATGGGATCGAGCGAGGTCGTCTCGGTGTCGAAGGCCACCAGATCGGCTGCCATGATGCGCGCGAGCCAGCGTTCGAGAGTCGGCTCATCCAGAACCGCGCCGTAAAGTCGCTCGGCCGGGTTGTCAGGAATGGGGTGCGGCGGCATCCAGGGCGCAAGCGCGCGCTGATCATGCGGGCTTGCCACCGGAGCGTCCTCCGCAGAGGCGCTGCCGATGCCGACTGAACGCGAGCCGCTTCCAGCGCCCGGCGCGGATTCGTCCAGCTTCGCTTCGAGCTCGCGCAACCATGTGCGAAAACCGCACCGGGAAACGAGCTCAAGCATGCGCGCATCGTTTTCCGGTGCGAGCGCAAGCGAATCAGCGATTCCGGTCACCGAGGCGCCCAACTCACAATCGGTGCGAATGGTAACGAGCGTGCGCGCCGTGGGCAGCCAATCGAGCGCGCGCCTGAGGTTCTCGCCCACCGCGCCCTTCACCTCCGCCGCGCGTTGGACCAGCTGATCGAGCGAGCCGTATTCGGTAAGCAGCTTCACCGCTGTTTTGGCACCCACCTTGTCGACGCCTGGAACGTTGTCCACCGCATCACCCACCAGCGTGAGCCAGTCAATGATTCGCTCGGGCGGCACGCCAAACTTGACCACTACCGCATCGCGGTCCAGCCACTCAGCACCGCCGCCATCGCGGCTCATGGTATTCACCAGCCTCACGTGCTCGCTCACCAGCTGAGCCATGTCTTTGTCGCCGGTGGACACCACAGTGAGCCGCGCTTCGTCGTGGGCGCGCCGGGCAAGCGTTCCGATCACATCGTCGGCCTCGATGCCTTCCACCATGATGAGCGGCCAGCCCATGGCGCGCACCAGATCGTGAATCATCGGAATTTGCCGCGCCAGGTCAGCGGGCATGGCGCTTCTCTGCGCCTTGTATTGCGGATAGAGCGCGTTGCGAAAAGTGGGGCCCGGCGCATCGAACACCACGGCGCCATGGGAGGCACCGAGGTTAAGCCGGACATCGGTCCGCAACTTTCTGAGCATGGCCACCATGCCGTAAATCGCCCCCGCGGGCTCACCTTCGCGGTTGCGCAGATCGGGCAGTGCGTGGAACGCGCGGTAGAGGTAACTCGAACCGTCGACCAGCAACAGGGAACCGTCAGTCATGGGCTGAGACCCGAAAGGTCGTGTTGTGGAAGGTTGACGGCCACGCGCAAGGCATGCAGCAAAACATCAGGGAACGACCACCTGCGCTCAAAAGACGTCGCAGCTTCACGTAAGGCGCGCCGATTATGTCAGAGTTCAACCTTGTAACCGACCTGTCCCGACAAGAATGCTGTCCGATGGCTGTTTTCACACCGCTCACTGAATCCGACGTCCGCTCGCTCCTCGCCGACTACCCCGTGGGCGATCTGGTGGGCTTCGAGGGCATCGCAGCTGGCATAGAGAACAGCAATTTCTTCATTGACACCACCAGCGGGCGCTTTGTACTCACCATTTTCGAGCGCCTGTCCGCGCAGCATCTGCCCGCCTATCTCGGCCTGATGCGCCATCTGGCAGCCTATGGCATTCCCTGCCCGGATCCGGTTGCCCGCCAATCGGGCGAACTCCAGGCTACGCTCCAAGGCAAGCCCTGCGCGCTGGTCACGCGCCTCCCGGGCCAGTCAATCGAGCGCGCGACGACCGACCACTGCGCCCGGGTCGGCGCGCTGCTCGCTGCCATGCACTGCGCGGCGGCCCACTTCACCACCATGCCCGGTAACCCCCGCAGCCGACGCTGGTGGGAGCAGACCGCGCCGCAGGTCCACAGATTTCTCGATACCTCGCAATGCGCGCTGCTCGAGTCCGAAATGGCCGATCAACAGGCGTTTTCGGCAAGCGCCGACTTCGCAGCCCTGCCCGGTGGACCGGTGCATGCCGACCTGTTCCGCGACAACGTCCTGTTCGGCGAGCTCCGCCCCGGGGAAACTGCACCGCCGCTGTCCGGTGTGATCGACTTCTATTTCGCCGGGCGCGACAGTTGGCTGTATGACCTGGCCGTCACGGCGAACGACTGGTGTATTGATGAGACGAGCGGCGAATTCGATCGCGACCGCCTGGAGGCACTCCTCGCCGCGTACCGCTGCGAGCGGCCGCTTACCGCGCCTGAGGCGCGTGCCTGGCCTGCGATGCTACGCGCCGCCGCGCTTCGCTTCTGGCTCTCGCGCCTTCACGATCTCCACTGCCCGCGACCGGCCGAGGTCATCCAGCCCAAGGACCCGACGCATTTCGAGCGTATATTGCGCGCGCGACGCCGCCATGTTCCGGCGCCTGATTAATCCGCCACGTCATTGCCTCGACTGACCTCTACGCTTCCATCATGCAGATCGCCCGCCTTCCCGCGAAAACCGGTTTCCGTTGGGTACTTGATGGCTTCCGGTTGCTTCGCCGCCAGCCCGTTGCGCTGGTGGCCATTGTGTTTCTGAACCTGGCCCTGATGGGCGTTTCGATGATCGTGCCGATCATCGGCTCGCTCGGGCCGCTGATCCTGACCCCCATTTTCATGGTGGGGATGATGCAGGCGGTGCGAACCGCGGAGGCCGGCAAGAACCCTTCGCCGCTCACGCTTTTTGCCGGCTTTCGCGATGACCGCGGACGCGCCTGGAAGCCGCTCCTCGGATTGGGCGCGATCAATGCAGCGGCCACTTTGCTGGCGCTTGCCGCCTCGGCCATGGCCGGAGGCGATGCGCTGGTTCAGATGGCCACCGGACGCATCGACCCGAGTGACCCCCGGCTGAACGACGCGGCGCTCGCAGGCGCACTCGCGGTTTTCATCGTCATCTATCTGCCGATCCAGCTTGCCACCTGGTACGCCCCCCTCTTCATCGCCTGGGACCGCGTACCGCTGATGAAGTCTTTGTTCTTCAGCATTGCTGCCATCCTGAGAAACCGCTGGGCATTTCTCGCGTACGCGGTGGGCTGGGTGGCGTTCGCGGTGGTGGCTTCGATCGTGTTACGCCTCTTGCAGGGGCTGCTCACGGGCTCGCCACTTCTTTGGTCAGTGGTGCTGGTACCGCTCTGGCTGGTGGGCATTACGGCCGTGTACTGCTCTTTCTGGGCGACCTACCGCGATGCGATCGACCGCAATCCAAGGCCGGCTGCGCCCGACACTCAGCCCCCCACGCCCCCCCCCACGCCATAGGCGCGGGCCCAGCCCAGGGAGTCGGTGGTGGCCCTGGAAGGCGCGTACTCGCAGCCGATCCAGCCCTCCCAACCCAGTTCTTCAATCAGGTCAAACAGAAAGGGGAAGCGGATTTCGCCGGTGCCCGGCTCATGGCGGCCCGGTACATCACCCACCTGCAGATGGCCGATATAAGGCCAGGCTTCGCGCATCCGATCGGCGATCGAGCCTTGCTCGGTCTGCACATGAAAGGTGTCGAAACAGAGCTTCACATTGTCGCAGCCGAGTTTCCGAATGACCTCCACGCCTTGTTCGACCCGGTGATAGAGGAACTCCGGAAACCGGGCTTTCGCACAGGGCTCGAGAATGAGCGTCATCCCGGCCTGTGCCGCGCGCTCGGCGGCCCAGTCAAGATTGCGGATGAAGCGGTCCATGCAATCGGCACGATCGAGATCCGGCGTAATGTTGCCGGGCATCACATGGACGTTGGGACGCCCCACTTCAAGGCAATAGGCGAGCGCCCGCTCGACGCTGTCGCGATAATCGGCCTCGCGACCCGGCAGCGCTGCAAGCCCGCGCTCACCGGCCGCCCAGTCGAAGGGCGAGAGCACCTGTACCAGCGTGAGATCGAGATCGGTCAGGCGCCTGGCCAGTTCGCGCGCCGGAATATCGTATGGAAAGGCAGACTCCACCCCCCGAAAACCGGCTGCGGCTGCGGCTCTGTAGCGATCGATCATCGGCAACTCGGTAAACAGCCAGCGCAGGTTCGGGTCAAAGCGAAGCATTGGGCAAGTCCTTTAGAAGGCGCAGTACGGCAGCGTTGTAGCGGTCGGCTGCTTCGTAGGGCACCCAGTGACCGGCGCCCTCGATGAGCAGACGGGACTGCAGCGCAGGCACCTCGTCGAGCAGGGCGTGCGCCTGATCCCAGCGACCCTCGAAGATGAAGTCGCGTTCGCCCACAATGAGGTGAAGCGGGCCGGGAAGCGTGCGGATCGTGTCGTGGACCAGCGATGTCCGAGCAAGTCTGCGTTTCGTCATCCGGTCGCGCTCGACGTTGCGGCCATGGGTTTCCACGGCAAGCGCATCGGCGGCGGTCGGATCGTTCAGCATGAAGGCGAGCAGGTTGTGCCGATGAACCTCGTCACGCGCGGTCCCTTCCGGCGCATCGCGCCAGGCTCTCAGGCGTCCAAACGGCGGCGGGTTGTCGCGAAAAACGGGCGGCCCGGTGAGTACCAGCCGCGCGACATACCTGGGCCAATCGCGCGCGAGCAAAACCGCCACCACCGTGCCGAATGAAAACGCCACGACGTCCAGCGCACGCACCCCAGGCAGCATCTGCTCGAGTCCCAGCACCAGCCAGCGCGGAATCACATCGGCATCGTTGCCATCCGGTGGTAGCGCCGAGTCGCCCGAGCCCGGCAGATCAGGAGCGATCACCCGGTAGCCGGCTGCAGTCAGGGTCTCGACGTTGCGGATCCAATGCGTCCAGCTGCCCGAGCCACCGTGGAGCAGCAGAAGCGGCCGTCCCTGACCCCACGCATACCAGACCAGCCGCCCCGCTCCGCAAGGCGTCTCGACGCGCGTGCCCGCAGCTGCGACCCGTTCGACCTCGGCCCGCGCCGCCAGCGGTCCGCTGGCGATTGGCTGGTGGATCACTTCACCATGCCCCAACTCTTCAGCCGATTGGTCGCATGACGCGCAGCATCACCCTGCGGAACCGCGGACAGATAGCGGCGATAGGACTGGGCCGCCGCCTGGCGGTTCTGAAGCCCCTCGTGCGCAAGCGCAAGCAGGAAGTCGGTGTCAGGGTCGCCCGGCAGGGCCTGTGCGTAACGATTGATCTCCAGCTGCGACTCGGCAAACCGCTTTTGGCCCAGCAAATTGATGCCCGAGAGCTGCATTGCCTGGCCTTCGGTCGGATACACCCGGCGCGCCTGCGCGAGGTAGGCCTGCGCCTCAGCGCGCCGGTTCTGTGCGATCTGGCACTTGGCCATGAGGCACAGGCCGGTGTAGTCATCGGGAGCCGCCTTGAGCGCCGAGGTGAGGGACTGCTGGGCCTCAGGCAGGCGCTTACGCGCCATGGCCTGCTCGCCAGTCTGCTGATCGGCGATCGCCGGACGAAGCTTGCGCAGGCTTGCAGTCTGGTCCATGTACCGTTCACGCTGCACCGATGCAGATCCGGTCGCGGCATAGCGGCTTGATGCCTCGCGGCGCATTGTAGTGAGCCGCTCTTCCGACATGGGGTGGGAGCTGAACATGGTGTCGAGCAGACCGGGCTTTTCGCTCGACTGCCGCACCAGCACGCCCATCAGTTCCGACATGCCCGAGGCGGGGTAGCCGACGCCCGTCATATAAGCCATGCCGAGCGCATCGGCTTCTCGCTCGTTGTCGCGCGAATAGGCTGACAGAAGCGCACTCGCACCGATCTGGCCGCCGAGCGCGATGATGGGCGCCCAGTCGCCCCCTCGATCTGATCCGGCAACAGCAAGGGTCACACCGGTGATCACCAGCTCCGCGACCATCGACTGACCGACGCGCTGCGCGCTGTGCCGTGAATTCACATGCCCCAACTCGTGACCCAGCAAACCGACCAGCTGCGCTTCATTGTCCATCTCGAGCAGGATGCCGCGCGTGATGCCGATACTGCCTGCAGGAAAGGTGTACGCGTTAACGTAGTTGGCGTTGAGCGCGCGGCATGAATAGGGCAGCTTGGGCCGATGCGAACGCGCGGCAATCCGGTTGTTCATCTCGCCCAGATAGCGGTTGAGCGAGTCATCCTGCACCGCGCCATAGTCGGCCGAGAACTGGTGCGGCGCTTGTTTCCGGTCGATATTGATTTCGTCCTGTTCGGACAGACCCACCAGCACCTTTTCACCGGTGACCGGATGCGCCGCGCACCCCGAGAGCGTGGGCAACACCGCCGGCGCAGAGACTACGCCGATCAGCCACAGCATGTCGCGGCGGGTAAGCGAGCCGCGGCTTGCGCGCTCACCGATTGGTTCGTTCATGGGACATCTCCAGGTGATTGCAGATATCGGTCGGCGTTAGCTTAGCGCGAGGCGAACCGCCTGCGAACGAGGATCAGTTCACCGGCTCGAGGCGGGCAACCGATAGCGCTAGCCACTTGACCCCGGCGCGACCGAAATTGATCTGCACTCGGGCATCGGCACCCTGGCCTTCGATGCCTACGATTACCCCTTCGCCAAAGCGGGCATGGGCCACCGTCTGTCCGATCCGCCAGGGAACGCCACGGTCGAAGCGTGCAGCGGCCTGAACCGCAGTGGCGTCGGCGCGGCCAAAGTCGGAATCGCGGTCAACGCCGCGCGAACCGGGCAGCCGTCGAGCGTCACTCCAGGGTTCGTTTCCACCCGAACTGCGGCTGTCGGCGCCCCGGCGCCCGTACCCGTTGCCGGGGCGCTCAACGCCTTCCCAGGCGCCGCCCCACCCCTCTCGATAGCTGCTCGCGGCCGCCTGTACGCGCGGGGTCAGCCATTTCAGCGCGCCTTCAGGCAGTTCCTCAAGAAAGCGCGATCTGACGTTGTAGCGGGTCTGACCATGCAGCATGCGTGTCTGCGCAAGCGACAGATAAAGGCGGCTTCTCGCCCGCGTGATGGCCACGTACATCAATCGGCGCTCTTCCTCCAGGCCATCAACCTCGGCAACCGAGTTTTCATGCGGGAACAACCCTTCCTCGAGCCCGGTGATGAAGACAGCCGAAAACTCCAGCCCCTTGGCCGCGTGCACGGTCATGAGCTGCACCGCATCCTGCCCCTCTCCAGCCTGGCTTTCCCCGGCTTCAAGCGAGGCATGGGACAGAAACGCGGCAAGCAGCGACAGCAGGGGCGCGGCGAGCGGATCGGCGGGCGCGTCGGTGGCGGCGAGGAGCAGCGTACCGTCAGAGGCGGGATCTGCAAGGGCATCGGCAGCCGACCCGGACGCCGGGCTCGTTGCCGCGTCAACCAACGACTCTGATGCCACCAACCCGGCAACCCCGAGGCTTGCCGGCATGTCACGACTGAATCCTTCTTCTGCTGCGAACGAGACCGCGGCATTGACCAGCTCGCGCAGGTTTTCAATTCGCTCCTGGCCTTCCTTCTCGGTGGCGTAGTACGCGATCAGCCCGCTGCGATCCACTACATGCTCAACCAGGTCGGCGAGTGACATCCGGGCGGTTTCCTCACGCAGACGATTAATGAGCGACAGAAATCCGCCGACTTTCGCGGCCGTCCCGCCAGTCAGCACGGCGGCGGCGCGCGAGAGGCTCAGCGAATCGCGCCGCGCTGCATCCTGCAGCAACTCGATCGAGCGCGTACCGATGCCGCGTGCTGGAAAATTGACCACCCGCAAAAACGCGCCGTCATCGTCCGGGTTGTCGATCAGGCGCAGATAGGCCATCGCATGACGAATTTCGGCGCGCTCGAAAAACCGCAGTCCGCCATAGACCCGATACGCGATGCCGGCTGAAAAAAGCGCATGTTCCAACACCCGCGATTGCGCATTCGAACGGTAAAGCAGCGCCATCTCGCGACGCTCGAGCCCGTCGCGACCAAGCTGGCGGATTTCGTCAACCAGCCACTGGGCCTCGAGCACATCACTGAAGGCCTCATGGACCCGGACCGGCTCACCGTCGCCGGCATCGGTCCAGAGGTTTTTTCCGAGGCGGCGTGAATTGTGTTCAATCAGCGCATTGGCGCAGTTGAGAATGTTGCCGTGCGAGCGATAGTTCTGCTCGAGTTTGATGAGATTCGACACCTGGAACTCGCGCTCGAATGACGACATGTTCGCTACATTCGCGCCACGAAATGCGTAGATGCTCTGGTCGTCGTCACCCACCGCAAAGACCGAGCTCTCGATGCCAGCCAGCAGCCTCAACCACCGGTACTGCAGCACATTGGTGTCCTGAAACTCATCGACCAGGATGTGGCGAAAGCGTTGCTGATAGTGCTCTCGCAACAGCTGATTGCGCTCGAGAAGTTCATAGCAGCGAAGAAGCAGTTCGGCAAAGTCGACGACCCCCTCGCGCTGACACTGATCGTCGTAAGCGGCATAGAGTTCGACGAACCGCCGGTTGTAGTCGTCAAAAACTTCCACTGCGCTGGCGCGCAGACCCGCTTCCTTCGACTGATTGATGAAGTACTGCAGGTTCTTGGGCGGGTATTTTTCATCGTCGATACCCGCCGTGCGCAACAGCCGCTTGATCGCAGACAGCTGATCTGATGAATCGAGGATCTGAAAGCTGGGCGATAGCCCCGCGTCGCGTGCGTGCGTGCGCAGTAACCGGTTACACAGGCCGTGGAAAGTGCCGATCCACATGCCGCGCGGATTGATCGGCAGCATCGCCGAAAGCCGCGTCATCATTTCCCGCGCGGCCTTGTTGGT
>SYIM01000117.1 GCA_005798775.1 Burkholderiales bacterium | reverse complement strand
GATGCGATTGTGGTGCTGGAAAATATTTATCGCCATATTGAGGAAGGCATGGCGCCGCTTGCAGCTGCCTTCCAAGGCATTCGTGAAGTGGGTTTTGCTGTGGTGGCCATGACGCTGACGCTTGCCGCGGTCTATGCGCCGATGGCATTCGTTACCGGTCGTACGGGCCGTCTGTTCATCGAGTTCGCGCTCACACTGGCAGGCACGGTACTGGTGTCGGGGTTTGTTGCACTCACGCTCTCGCCCATGATGTGCGCAAAGCTGCTCCGTCGTGAACCCAATCCTGGATGGTTCAGCCGTGTGATCGAGCGGGGCCTGAACACGATGACCGCAGGCTACGGCTGGCTGCTGACACGCCTTCTCGGACTGGGCGTGCTCTGGCGCTGGGTGCTTGCCATTACGCTTTTTGCAGCAGTGGGTGTGGCGGTCGAGGAACTGTGGCGGACCGGCAAGAAGGAACTCTCACCGATCGAAGACCGCGGCATGATCTTCACCATTTACACCGGGCCGGAAGGTGCGTCGATTCCCTACACGCAACGCTACGGTGAGGCGATCGAAGCGCTGGGCCGCCCGCTTTTGCCTGAGGCGGATCGAATATTTGTCGTGGCCGGAACTCCCACTTCCACCCAGGGTTCAGTGGTATTCCGGATGGTTGACTGGGCCGAGCGCGATCGCAAGGTGCAGGATATGATCCGCGTGCTGCAACCGCGGCTGCAATCCGTTCCGGGCGTGCAGGCGTTTGCGGTGGCGCCGGCGTCGCTGGGTCAGAGCCCGCGCGAGCGTCCGATCAATTTCGTTATTCTCAGCTCTGACACCTACCAGAATATTCAGGCGACGCTGCAACCGCTCATGGCCGAGCTTCAGCGCTACCCGGGTGTCACCGGCGTCGATTCCGATCTGCGGCTGAACAAGCCAGAGATCAAGGTCACGATCGACCGTGACCGGGCGGCCGATGTCGGCGTTCAGGTCGAGGCCATCGGCCGCACCTTGGAAACCTTTCTGGGCGGCCGCCAGGTCACACGTTTCAAACGCGGCGGCGATCAGTACGACGTCATCGTGCAACTCGAGGCAGGCAAACGAAACAATCCCCAGGATATTTCGAATATGTTCATGCGCGGTCGCAACGATGCAATGGTGCCGCTCTCCAGCCTCGTCACCATTACCGAAACCGTGACGGCGCGCGAACTCAACCATTTCGGGCAGCGGCGCGCGGTCACCATCACGGCGAGCCTGACGCCTGGCACGTCGCTGGGCGAAGCGCTCGAAGTCTTCGAGCAGGCAGCACGTCGGCATTTGAAGCCCGGCTATGCGGTTGATTACAACGGTCAGACCCGGGAATTCAAGCAATCTTCGTCCACCCTGTTTGTCACCTTCCTGCTGGCGCTCGCTTTCATCTTTCTCGTGCTGGCCGCGCAGTTCGAGAGCTTCGTCGATCCGCTCATCATCATTCTCACCGTTCCGCTTTCCATGGCTGGTGCGCTGTGGCTTTTGAAGGAAGGCGGGGGCACCATCAATGTTTACAGCCAGATTGGCCTGATCACGCTGGTGGGGCTCATTACCAAGCACGGCATCCTGATCGTTGAGTTTGCCAACCAGCTGCGGGACGCGGGGGGCGAACTCATCGAATCCACGATTGAGGCCGCCGCGCGCCGGCTGCGCCCTATCCTCATGACGACCGGCGCCATGGTGCTGGGCGCAGTGCCCCTCGCCTATGCCTCGGGCGCAGGCTCCGAGAGCCGCATGCAGATTGGTCTGGTGATCGTGGGCGGCATGACATTCGGAACGGTCCTGACGCTGTTTGTGGTGCCGGTCGTCTATTCGCTTCTTGCGCGTCGCCGCACCGCAATCGCTGCGCCAAATCCGGTCGAACGCGAGGACGCGGCGCCTGCGGGTGGCGCACCAGCGGTGACCGCGACGGTGGTCGCGCCCAGTCGCGGCCCTGCCTCGGCCCACTGAGTGCGCGGCAGGCGCGGATCATGACTGTCCGTCGGGTCGTCCTCGATACCGAGACCACCGGCCTCAGCGCCGAAGATGGTCATCGTGTCATCGAAATCGGTTGTGTCGAACTCATCGATCGTCGCCCTAGCGGGCGCACGCTGCACCTTTATCTCAACCCTGAGCGCGATATTGATGCGGGTGCGCTGGCGGTCCACGGCCTGAGCCGGGAGCGGCTGCGCGACGAACCGGTGTTTGCTCAGATCGCAGAGCGCCTGGTCGACTTTGTGGCGGGTGCCGAAGTGCTGATCCACAACGCACCCTTTGACATCGGTTTCCTGGACGCCGAACTGAGTCGTCTGGGCATGCGTGCGTTGAGGGAATGGACCGCCTCGGTGGTTGACACGCTGGCGCTGGCCAGGCAGACGCATCCGGGGCGGCGCAATTCGCTTGATGCACTGTGCGAGCGTTACGGCATTGCGAATTCGCATCGGACACTGCACGGGGCACTGCTCGATGCTCAGTTGCTGGCCGATGTTTATCTCGCAATGACACGTGGGCAGGACAGCCTGGAAATCGTACCGGTTTCGCCATCGGTGGAGCGTGGGATTCAGGAGTCTGCCGCCGACGATTGGCCTCCTCGATCGCTACGGGTGCTCGTGGCTACCGGCGAGGAACTCGCCGAGCACAACGAAACGCTTGCCGCTATTGCTCGGGAGTCAAAAAAACCTGCACTATGGACCGGGTTGGCGCAAGGTGATCCCAGCACGCAGGTAGCCTGAATCGACTAGAATCCGAGCGATGAAAGAACACCGAAGCGTGCGTGGTCGCGACCGCAAGGCGCATCTGTCGCCGGATGCCGAACGATTGGTTGCCGCCTCGCTGGGGCTTGCCAACGCGGGCAGCCGGATTGAAGACCGTTTCTGGGAAGCCCAGCTGACCGTTCGAATAGAACGTCTGCTCGATGGCGGGCATTCCCAGCCGCTCCATGAGGCACTCGATCGCCTGCATCAGGCCGATAGCGAGGCGTATGGCGCACTGATTGAAACGCTCGAGGAATGCGCCGAGTCGGTGTCGTTCGAACATCAGGGACAACGCTGGGAGGCGCTGCTGGTTGCCGCGCCCCTGATCGCCTGGACGCGTTTCCGGATTCCCTCAGGGCCCATCTCCACCGAGCTGGTCCAGACGCTTTCCTCTCACTGGCAGGCCCACACGCTCGCCAGCGACGCTCGGCTCCGGTTGGTGCCCATGCTCTACAGCGTCGATCAGCTGCCGCGTGAGCATGTCGAACTGCGCAGGTTTACGCGCAGGCTGGCGGCCTCGCTGATCAGCGGAGCCACGCCGCGTCTTGATCTCAAGTCGTTACCCGAGACGGCTGAAATGCTCGCCGACACGCGATTTGTTCTGGGTGTGGTCGCCGCGCCTGCGGGGCAGCCGCTGTTTCGTTGGCAGGAAATCGATGCGGGCGATCATTCAAGCCGGGTTCAGTGTCTTGAGCAATGGGTGGCGCAGGCTCGCCCCAACCTCGAGCCCATGCTTGCTGGCTGCGGATTCGAGTGCCTGCTGCCTGATGCTTATCATCTCAACATGCGTGAATCCGATCGTCGGGTTAGGCCGTATTCCGTGCAGGCAGCAGTGCATTACCTCACCCACGCGCTCGATCTGGAGCCCGCAGCGCTGAAAGCCTCCATTGCTGCATACGGAAAAGACCGGATCGACGAATACCGGATCGGTCTATCCACCGGCAGCGATGACGAGGTTGCCTACGGCATCGTGTGGCCACTGCTCGGTCCTGAGGCGGAAACCGATGAGCCTTCGCCGCTCGAGCACATTCGCGAACTGCTGCGAAGCCTCGGGGTTGGCGACATCCGAAACTGGCCAGAGTTACAGGAGCCTGACTTCTGCGAAGACTGTGGCGTTCCGCTTTATCCAAACTGCAAGGGCGAGGCTGTTCACGCTGAAATGCCCGCCGATATCGAGCCTGAAGTCAGTCAGTTTCACTGAGCCATCAGCTGTGCACGCCGCTCAGCGGTCAGGCGACCTGAGCGCCGTCCGCGCCTGCGCGATGCGTTGCTCCAGGTAAGCGCCAAAGAAATCGGGAGAACCGTAGCCGACCAGGCGCTCGGCGACTTCTCCGTCCTGGCCCATAAACAGCACAGTCGGCGCCAGTCGCACCCGATGAAGCCGGGCGAGTTCAAGAGGGCTGTCGGCTTTCAGAGACTGGGCGAGTCGTGTAGCCGGCGCGGGCGCAGGATTGAACGGGCGCGAGTCGGTCAGGTCGATTTCCACGGCGAACACACCCAGACGTTCCTGGGTGGCAACGAGAGCGGCAAAGTGCTCGCGCCGGAGTGCATCGCACCAGTGACATCCCCGTAGCGAGAACATCACCACCAGCGGCCGACCTGCGGCGAACGATGCCTGCGCGAGCGCGGGCATGGCGTCACGCTCGGGCGATGCGGGCTGTGAGCGATGGGCGGCATCGGGCCCACCCGGGCCCGCAGCTTCGCGCAGGCGCGTCACACCCTGTGTCGGGGGGGGTGAGGTGGGATTCAAGCGGTTCGATTCGCGAGACATGTCCGCAGACGACCCGGATGGCGATGGGATTGGGGTGTGTGCCGGGGCGGCCGCGAGTTTTGCCGAGGCCGTCATAACTGTCAGGCCAAGCAGGACGATGACCAGAACGGTGGCACCGCCAAGGGGGGTCGTGACAGGGGGGCGAGCGGTCACTGGCATCGGGGGGTGTGGATATGAAGAGCGGCTGATATCGCCCCAGGCTGGGTTCGATTTCCAACAGAGCATAGCGCGAGATCTTTTGACAATATTTGCTTCATAGCATATACTTCATGGAAATTAAGTTATAATCAAAAGTAATCAATGGAGACTTCAGTGGCTTCTATAGCGTCCGATCTCGACAGCGTGTTCGAGTCGGCGTCAGGCTATTTCGCGCTGTTGGCCGCGCCCATGCGCCTGAAGATCCTTCATGCGATCTGCGACCGCGAGCGCACGGTAGGCGATATCGTCGCTGTCACCGGGGCTACGCAAACCACCGTCTCGCGCCATCTCGGTGCCATGCATCGGGCGGGTGCCCTCAGCCGTCGTCGAGACCGAAATTTCACCTGGTACGGCGTGGCGGACGCCACGCTCACCGAGTTATGCCGGACGGTCTGCGTTCATGTTGCCGCGCGCGAATTGTTTGTGTCGAACGCTGAGCGCCTCGTGGCTGTCAGTACGGTCGCGCCAGCGAGAACTCGTTCATCAAGAAGGACTCCGCAATGAATTCCGACCTCAGGATTGCCGGTCGAATCACGCCAGCCGCGGAAGCACCGAAGCCCCCTTCGCGGCGGCGGTTTATTGCCGGTGCACTCGCTGCTGGCGCAGGAACCGTGGCTGCCGGACGCGCAGCCGCCCAGCAACGCGGCCCGGTTGAAGCCTTGGGCATCGACGGCCCGGGTGAGTCAGCCATCGTCAAGTTGCCTGAGCACACTCGCGGGTTGGGTCAGCCGGTTGCTGCGCGCGGCTATGGCCTGCCGTCCAAATGGGAAAAGGGGTTGCAACGGCGTGAAAGCCCAGGCCTTACCAGGGTGTCGGCCGCGTCGGTGAGCTTCACGCCGCTTCAGGGCCTCTTCGGGATCATCACGCCCAACGGTCTGCACTTCGAGCGTCACCACCAGGGGTGGTGGGATATCGACCCCAGCCAGCATCGCCTCATGGTGAATGGACTGGTAAGTGAAGCGAAGGTTTTTACCATGGATGACCTGATGCGGCTACCTGCCGTCTCGCGCATCCACTTCATCGAGTGCGGCGCCAACACCGGTATGGAATGGGCCAATGTTGCGGTTCCTACCGTGCAGTATTCGCACGGCATGTTGTCCTGCAGTGAGTACACCGGTGTGTTGCTGTCCACGCTCCTGGAGATGTGCGGGGCCGATCTGGAGCACGGTAAGTACGTGCTCGCGGAAGGGGCCGACGGCTCGTCAATGACCCGAACTGTTCCGATGGAGCGCGCGCTCGACGATGTGATGGTAGCCTGGGCCATGAACGGCGAAATGCTGCGGCCTGAAAACGGCTATCCGCTGCGTCTGGTGGTGCCGGGCGCACAGGGCGTGTCCTGGGTAAAGTATCTGCGTCGCATTGAAGTGGGTGACAAACCATGGCACACCAAGGACGAGGTCCTGCATTACGTCGACCTGATGCCGGATGGCACGCATCGCCAGTTCACTTCCATGCAGGAAGTGAAGTCGGTCATCACCACGCCCTCGGGTGGGCAGGTGCTGCTCGACAAGGGCTATTACAACGTGACGGGGCTCGCCTGGTCTGGTCGTGGCCGCATAAGGCGGGTCGAGATATCTGTGGACGGCGGTCGCAAGTGGCGCGAGGCGCGGCTCGACAGCCTGGTGCTGCCCAAGGCGCTGACCCGCTTCAATTTCGACTGGGTCTGGGATGGCTCACCTGCCATTCTGCAAAGCCGCGCAACCGATGAAACCGGTCATGTGCAGCCGCGCATCAACCAGCTGCGCGAGGTGCGCGGCACCCGCTCCATCTATCACAACAACGCGATCCAGTCGTGGCGCCTGGCCGACAGCGGCGAAGTGTTCAACGTTCAGGTCTTCTGAGGGGATCGACGATGAAATCGATCGGGTCGATGATCGGGCGCGCCGCGGGTTTGGGCGCTGCCGTGCTATCCACGATGGCTATGTCCCATGCGCAGGCGCCGCAGCCTGCACGGTCGGGGGAGGCGGCCCCCGCCCGCGTGGCGAGCGCCGAGAGCTCGGCGCGGCCCTGGTCGGGGATCGGTCGATCCGCCACACGCACTGAAATTCAGGCCTGGGATATTGACGTCCGGCCCGACTTCAAAGGTCTTCCCGCAGGAAAGGGGTCGGTCGACGAGGGGCTTCAGATCTGGGAGGCGAAGTGCGAGTCCTGCCACGGCACCTTTGGCGAATCGAACGAGGTGTTCGCGCCCATCGTTGGGGGCACCACTCGATCAGACATGCAAACCGGACGCGTGGCCAATCTTAAGCGGCCAGATTATCCGCAGCGCACCACCATGATGAAGCTTTCTCAGGTATCCACGCTGTGGGATTACATCAACCGTGCCATGCCCTGGAATGCCCCCAAGACGCTCACGCCTGATGAGGTGTATGCGGTGGTTGCCTACATCCTGAATCTGGCCGAGGTGGTACCGAATGACTTTGTGCTGAGCGACAAGAACATTGCACAGGTGCAGGAGCGCCTGCCCAACCGGAACGGCAAGGTTGTCTATCCCGGCATGTGGTCGCCCGCAGGCAAGCCTGATGTACAGGGCGACACTTGCGTCTCGAACTGCCCGGTGGTGTTCGAAGTCAGGTCGGTGCTGCCCGACTTTGCTCGCAATGCCCACGGTAACCTCGCCGAGCAGAACCGTCTTGTGGGCCCTACCCGGGGCGCCGACACCACGCAGCCGGCGCTGCGCGAGCCGCTGGCCGCAGCGAGTGCAGCCCGTGCGGTGAGCGAAACGCCGAAAGCCGCCAACGCGAGCCGTGGTCCGGCGGCGCTTGCCCGCGAGAGTAATTGTTTCGCGTGCCATGCAACGGCCACCCGCATGGTGGGGCCCTCGTTACGCGAGGTGGCGGAACGCTATCGCGGCGATACGAAGGCCGAAGCTATCCTGAGCGATCGGGTACGAGCGGGCGTCCAGGGCAACTGGGGCGCTATTCCCATGCCTCCCCATCCGAATCTTTCCGATGAGGATGCGCGTTCGCTGGTCCGCTGGATTCTCTCGGGCGCGTCATAATCCAGGGGTTCCTCACATCCTTACCGTTTACTTTTCACCAGGAGAGTCTCGATGAATCGCAACCGTCGCACTTCGCTGCAGGTCGCGGGTTCGGCCGGCCTGTATGGCGCGCTGCTCGCGATCGGGCTGCTACGGCCCGGCCAGGCCAGCGCGCAGTCGCTTGAGCAAGCTTTCAAAACCACCGGCATCGCCGAGACGCTGAAGGTGCTCGGCGCCAGCGGCGCTCCCGAGTCGAAGGACATTGTCATCAACGCACCGGACATCGCCGAGAACGGCGCCGTGGTTCCGGTAGGCATCAGAAGCTCACTCGCCAACACCCAGATGATGGCGCTGCTGGTTGAAAAAAATCCCAGCGCGCTGGCTGGGGCCTACGATATCCTCGAAGGTGCCGAAGCCGACGTAAATATGCGTATCAAGATGGGACAGACCTCGGACGTGTTCGCTGTCGTCAAGGCAGACGACAAGTTCTATGTCGCGAAGAAGGAAATTAAAGTCACGCTAGGCGGCTGCGGCGGTTGAGCGCCCGGTCCCAAACACAGCCAAGGAGAAAGACATGGCAGATCCGATGAAAATTCGCGCAGTCGTGCGCAATGGCGTGGCCGATGTTCGCGTTTTGATGGCTCACGAGATGGAAACCGGTCAGCGCAAAGACTCGTCCGGCAAGCTGGTACCCGCCTGGTATATCGGGGAGGTGAGAGCGACCTTAAATGGCAAGGAAGTACTGAAGGCCCACTGGGGGCCAGCCATTTCCAAGAACCCCTATCTGCAGTTCAAGGTGAAGGGAGCCAAGGCCGGCGACAAAGTCACCGTGAGCTGGGTGGACAACAAAGGCGAGAAGCGCACCGACGAAGCGACTGCAAGCTGATCGGCATGCCCCGGCGCATGACCTGTGCCGGGGGCCGTTAAAAAATCAGGGGGAAACCATGACATCGATGATTCGACTCGGTTCGGTTGCGCTCTATGCAGCGCTGTTGATGGGGGTCATGACCGCACCTGTCACCGCGAATGCGCAGAGCAATACCCAGGCCGAGCTTGAGAAATATCGTCAGATGCTGGGTGAAGGTAACCCCGCAGAATTGCTGGTGATGCGCGGCGAGGGCCTATGGAAAACCAAGAGGGGCCCGAATCAGGTGAGCCTGGAGAGTTGCGAGCTGGGCAAAGGGCCTGGTGTGGTGCCGGGTACCTATGCCGAGTTGCCACGCTACTTCGCCGATACCGATAGCGTGATGGATGCCGAAGCCCGGATCGTTCACTGCATGGTCACCTTGCAGGGGATGGCACGCGCCGACGCAACACGTAACCCGTACTCCGGTGCGGGGCAACGCCAGACCGATCTCGAGGCGTTGGTGGCCTTTGTGGTGGAGGAATCGCGTGGCGTCACGATTAACGTGCCGCAAAAACACCCCAAGGAAATCGCAGCTTTTCAGCGTGGCGAAAAGATCTTCTATTTCCGCGGCGGGCCGTATGATTTTTCCTGCGCCTCCTGCCACGGTGAAGACGAAAAACGCATCCGTCTGCAGGATCTCCCCAACCTCATCAAGGACGAGCCCGCGCGCCGTGCGTTTGCCACCTGGCCCGCCTACCGCGTGTCGCAGGGGGCGATGCGAACCATGCAGTGGCGCATCTACGACTGCTTCCGTCAGCAGCGTTTCCCCGAAATCGACTACATCTCGCCCGCGTCGATCGACCTGATCACTTTCCTGGGCGTACGCGCTCAAGGGGGCAAGATGGATTCACCGGCCATCAAGCGCTAAGGAGCCGCAGTCATGACATTCAAGACCATCCTTGCGGGGTCGGCCCTCGTTGTCGCCCTGATTCCGGCCGCGCAGGCCCAGTCGGCGTCGGATACCGATGTGCTGGGCATCATGAAGTCATCGTTCAAGGAGCGGGGCATTGCCAAGCTCGATCGGCTCGACCAGAACGACCTTCAGAAACAGTGTTCGGAATATGCCGCCAAGCCCATGCCTGCACCGATGAAGGCTGCACTTGAAAAGGCGGCCCTCGATGCGGTGAAGTATCCCGCCGACGGTAACCTCCTGGGTGACTGGAAACTAGGTGAACGTATTGCACAAAGCGGCGTGGGGTTACAGTTTTCCGACAACGACAAAACCGTCAACGGTGGCAACTGCTATGCCTGCCATCAGATTTCGAAAGAAGAAATCTCTTACGGCAATATCGGTCCCACCCTTTATCAGTACGGCAAGCTCCGCGGTAACACGGTGGAGATTCAGCGCTATACCTGGGCGCGAATCTGGAATGCGCATGCGTTTAACGCCTGCAACATCATGCCGCGCTTTGGTGCCGCAGGCATTCTGAGCGAGGATCAGATTCGTCACGTCATGGCGTTGCTGCTTGATCCCACCTCGCCTGTGAATCGCTGAACGTCGTGGACCGGCGCGAATTTCTCCAGGTGTTGGCCGCTGGCGCGGCAGCGGGCCTTAATCTGCAGGCGGCGGCGCAGACCGCTGCTTCAGCCGGGCCCGCTGAAGCGGGCGATGCGCTTTATGAGATCCCTCGCTTCGGTAATGTCAGCCTGCTGCACTTCACCGATTGCCACGCACAACTGTTGCCTATTTATTTTCGCGAGCCGAGTGTCAACCTCGGTTTGGGTGGGATGGCGGGCAAGCCGCCGCATCTGGTGGGCGAGAGCCTGCTCAAGGCCTTTGGCGTGCGGCAGGGCTCGGCCGAGGCCCACGCGTTCACTTACCTTGATTTCGAAGCGGCAGCGAAAAGCTTTGGCAAGGTAGGGGGCTTCGCGCATCTCGCCACGCTGGTCAAGCGCCTGCGCGCCTCGCGTCCGGGCGTGTTGCTGCTTGACGGCGGCGATACCTGGCAAGGGTCGGCCACATCGCTCTGGACACGCGCGCAGGACATGGTCGATGCCACCAAGCTTCTGGGCGTCAACATGATGGCGGCGCACTGGGAGTTCACCTACGGCGCCGACCGTGTGAGAGAAATCATCGACATGCACCTGAAGGGGCATATCGAATTTCTCGCGCAGAACGTCAAAACCACCGACTTCGAAGATCCAGTCTTCCAGCCTTGGTCCATCCGCACCATCAATGGTGTGGCGGTGGCTGTGATTGGTCAGGCCTTTCCCTATAGCCCGATCGCCAATCCGCGCTACTTCGTGCCCGAGTGGAGCTTTGGTATTCAGGACAACCGCATGCAGGAGATGGTCGACGAGGTGCGCGGCAAGGGGGCGCAGGTGGTGGTGGTGCTGTCCCACAACGGTATGGACGTCGACCTCAAGATGGCTTCGCGGGTGGGCGGCATCGACATCATTCTAGGCGGGCATACGCACGATGGCGTACCAGAACCCATTGCCGTTCCCAATTCGCGGGGACGCACACTGGTGACCAACGCTGGCTCGAACGGCAAATTTCTCGCGGTGCTCGACCTCGACGTGAAAGGCGGCAAGCTCGCCGACTTCCGGTATCGGCTTTTACCAGTGTTTTCAAGGTTGCTCCCACCCGATCCCGAGATGAACGCGCTGATCGAGAGGGTACGTGCCCCCTATCGGGCACGGCTTGAAGAGCCGCTTGCCACCACCGAAGGGCTTCTTTATCGCCGCGGCAACTTCAACGGCTCATTCGATCAGCTGATTCTCGATGCGCTGATCGAGGAAAAAAATGCTCAGATCGCGTTTTCGCCAGGCTTTCGCTGGGGCACGTCTGTTCTATCCGGGCAGACCATCACGCGCGAGCATCTCATGGACCAGACCGCGATCACCTATCCGCAGGTTACCGTTACCGATATGACCGGAGAGTTCATCAAGACCGTTCTGGAAGATGTAGCCGACAACCTCTTCAACCCCGACCCCTCCGACCAGCAGGGCGGCGATAGGGTGCGGGTGGGAGGTCTCAGTTACGCCTGCGAGCCTGGGGCGCGTGCGGGGTCTCGAATCTCCGACATGCGTCTGGGCGGGCAGCTGATCGATGCCGCCAGGACCTATCGTGTCGCAGGCTGGGCGCCGGTCGCGCAAGGGGTGCAGGGTGAGCCGATCTGGGAGGTGGTCGAGCGCTGGCTCAAGGCGAGGCGCATGATTTCCCCGCGCGCGCTCAACACGCCCCGGCTGATTGGGGTGCAGGGCAATCCGGGGATGGTGTGATGCCAGCGCGCCGGACGCTGTTGCAGGCTGGCGCGGCTGCCGTCGGCGCGCTCTCAGTATCTCTGCTGAAACCCCTTGAGGCGAGGGAGCAGGGCGTCGCACAGAGTCCGCCACAGACCGCTACCCAGATTCCTCCGCAGAGTCCTCAGTCGAGCCCACCACAGACCGCATCACAGATTCCTTCAGGCGCTTCCCCGTCGCGTCTGCCCGAGCGGCCCACACCGGCCATTGGGACGCTGATCGACACACCCCGCACCACGCTTATCGACGGTACAGTGATCGAGGCCAACGCCTTTCGCGGCAAGCTGCTGCTGGTTCAGTTGTGGGCCTCCTGGTGTCCGTTCTGTCGCAAGCAGAACCCGCTCCTTGACAAGCTCTGGCGGTCGCGCCGCAGTGATGGGGTTGAGCTGCTCGGGCTCTCCATTGACGAGAAGCCCGATGTGCTTAAGCGCTACGTCGCCGAGCACGGCTACCGGTTCCCAGTGGCTCGACTCGATGCTGCCTGGTGGGCGGCCATCGGACGGCCGAAGGGATTGCCCATCCTGTGGGTGATTGACCGCGAGTCGCGGCTGAAGCAGATCGAAATCGGTGAAATGTTCCCCGAGGACATTGAATTTCTGGAGCGCTGGATATGAGTAAAGCGAATCGATCGAACGCAAAAGCGGGCCCCGCGAGCGCGCGCCGCAGGGGCGTTCGGGCAGTGCTGACCGTATCGCTCGCGACGCTGGCCTGTCTGGGGCCGCTATCTCCTGCGCAGGCTCAGGAGGCCACGTTCACCACCCGTAGTCTCACCGTGGAAACCGCGCTGCGTGCCGCGCAGGCCGCGCTGGCCTCATGCCGCAAGGCGGGCTATCAGGTCGGCGTGGCCGTGACAGATCGAAGCGGCGTCCTGCAGGTCTATCTGCGCGACCGGTTCGCAGGCGCGCACACGGTTGAAGTTGCCGCTCGAAAGGCCTGGACTGCTGCGTCGTTTCGAATCACCACCACCGCGCTGGGTGTCGAAACCCAGGCTGGTCGGCCGATGAGCGGCCTCCGGCAGTCGCCCGGTATTCTCGCCATCGGCGGGGGACTTCCTATCGAGGCAGCGGGGGCGGTGATTGCGGCTATCGGAGTCTCCGGTGCACCCGGCGGTGAGGCCGACGATGCGTGTGCCAAGGCGGGTATCGACGCGATCCAGATGGATATCGAGCTGTGACGACACCATGGGCGCGGTGATCCGCTGGCTGGTTTGGGTGTGCGCGTTCGGCGCCTTGCCGCTCAAGGCTGCCGGTCTTGAATTCGGGCCTGTCACGGTTCCGGTCAATTTGCTCGGGTGAGTTCTCGGGTCTGGATGGTGCAGGGCAATGTCGGTCAGGTCTCTGCCGCCAGTCATGGCTTCAATGCGAATGCGGATTTATTTGTGACCGATGAAGGCGTGGTGGTGTTTGACGCTTTGGGGTCACCAGCGCTGGGCGCCGCGCTGCGCGTCCGTATTCGGGTCATTACAGGTCACCGCACCAGGCGGCACCGCTTTCAGTTACCGGGCCCGCTGTTCGGCGTTTGGGCAGTGACACAATAGTGACGGGCCGCCTTCATCAGCCGCTCAGCCACAGCGGCTCGAAGCGCCTGTGGGCCCACCACCTCTACCTGTTCTCCATGTCTCAGGATGTCCATCTCGAGATCAGCCGAGTTGGCGTAAGGGACACGCAACTCATAACGTCCGTCGTCGAGCACACGCGAGCGCTGCCGTGGATGCCACACCTCGGCATGAACCCAGCGCGCTGCGTTTTCGGAAAAACGCAGGATCGCCCAGTGCAGCCCGCGCCCCCTGTAAATGCCGTAGCCCTCGCCGAGAAAGCTTTCCACATCTGCCAGCGCGATTTCATGCGCCGGACGGTCCAGCATTCGCACCCGTTCCATGGCGTCAAGCGAAAAGACGCGCAGCGAGTGGCTACGGTGACACCAGGCATCGAGATACCAGGTGTTCCGGTAATGCACCAGCCTTTGAGGCGATAACTGTCGCTGCGAGGATTCGCCGCGGGAGCGTGTGTAGTAGGTGAGGTCAAGACGTTTTCGCTCAACCAGCGCATGACCAATGAGTTCGAAATTTTCGGGCGTTACCGGACGCTTGAGGGCGCCCATGATGCGAACCCGCCGGCGAAGCTCGGTGCTGCTGCCGGTGGCCGAGCCCAGCAGCGAATCCAGTCGCTCGATCAACGGCTGAACATGGAGCCCCAGCAGGCCGCCGCCGTCCAGATCCTGAAGCATTCGGTGCATGGTGAGGAGCGCCAGCGCCTCGCGGTCATTGAACCACAGGCCGGGCAACTCATATTGTGGCCCGGCGTTTGCGTGCCCGAAGCGATAGCCACCCCGTTCGCGGTCAAATACGATCGGAGCGTTCAGCCGGTCGCGCAACAGTTGCAGATCACGCTTGAGCGTTGCGCGCGAAATTTCCAGGTCGGTAAGCAGATCGTCAAAGCGCACGCAGCCGCGCTGATGAATCAGCTGATCAATCCGATAGATGCGCTCGATGGGATTCATGAAACCGGGATTGAAGCGACGGTCAGGGCAACCCGCTAAACTCTGCCACAACTGTACGCCAATCGTGAGCCGTTCTCAGTCGGCGGGCCGGTATTTTGCCGCTCGCTCCTGCGGGCCACCCGGACTTCTGTGTCATGAACGCTTCTTCCCCTTCCTCTGCGCCTGCCCCTGCTCCGATGATCGCGCTCGCGGTTACGCTGGCTGTGCAGGCGATCGCGTCGTTTTCGCTGGCTGTGCCGTCTGTGCTGGCACCGGCGGTGGCGAGTGAGTTCGGCATGCAGGCCCAGCATGTCGGCTGGCTCGTGAGCGTCGCCTACCTGACCGCCATGCTGGCAGGGCTTTTTTGCGGAGCGCTGTCGCGTCGTCACGGTTCGGTTCGTATGAGTCAGTTCGCGTTGCTCTCGATGGCGGTAGCGCTGGTGTGCTGCGTTTTCACGCAGGCATGGCTGCTGCTGCTGGCTGGCGTTCTGATCGGGGTCGGTTACGGCATTCCCAATCCCACCGCGGCCGATATTTTGAGCCGCCACTCCCCCCGGGAACGACGTGGCCTTTTTTTTTCGATCAAGCAGACCGGGACGCCAGCTGGCGTGGCCATCACGGGAATATTGATTCCGTTCCTGGTGGCGCTTATCGACTGGCGTTCCGCACTGTTGGTCATGGCGTGCGGGCTGCTGGTCGTGGCCATTCTGATCGGCAGGGCGCGACGGAGTCTTGATCCACTGGGGGGGGCGCCGGCCGCGCCGGCCGCGTCGCGCGAGCCTGGTTCTGGAGTTTTCCGGACGCTCGCGGGTTCGGTCTGGCAGCCGCTGCGAATCGTCTCTGAAAACCCTTCGCTGCGCAGGCTGGGTCTGGTATCGCTCGTCTATGCCTTCACGCAGGTGGTGTACCTCAGCTTTCTGGTGTCGGCGCTGAAGATCGAGCATCAGATGTCGCTCACCGCGGCGGCTGCGCTGCTGTCGGCCTCACAGGTCGTGAGCGTGGTCGGCAGGGTGGGTTGGGGCTATGTATCCGACCGCTGGGTGGATCCGGGGCGATTACTGGGCCTGCTCGGGCTCGGCATGTCGGCAAGTCTGATGATGCTCGCGTTCGTTCCGGTTGGTGCTTCGCCTGCGCTTATGCTGGGCGTGACCGTCGTGTGTGCCGCCACCGCCGTGTCATGGAACGGGGTCTTCTATGCCGACCTGGTACGACACGTGGCGCCCGCTGAGGTCACGCGGGCCACCGGTGCAACGCAGTTCCTCACTTTCATGGGTGGCGTCACGGGTGGGGCGGGCTTTGTGGGGCTGCTGAGCCTCACCGGTTCGTATTCGTCTGGCTTCGCGGTGGTGGCTGTCATCCCGCTGGTCACCGCGCTTTTCATTCTGAGAAGCGCAGCGCGCGCGCGCTAGCCCAGCATCAGGGGGTCGAGTTGCACGACCCACTCGACTGCCGGCTCGACCGGATTGTCGGCCAGGCCCCATTGCGAAGGTGCGATGGACAACGGTTTGGCGAGTGACCGGAGATAGTCATCAGGGAGCGTGACGGCTGCGTTCGACGCAGCCGGGCGCCAGCTACCGTCGATGTCGCCAAGCAGCAAAGCGATCCAGTTGTGCGTCGTGGTATCTGGAAGCGTGTTGCCGGTGACTGAACCTGGGATCGATGAGCGTTGGCCTGAAGACGACGTTGCGAGCGCGAGATCAGTGCCTTCCGGAATGAACAGCCATGGTTCCTCTGGAGGCGCCCGGGTTCCCAGCGCCATCTCGAGCAGTGCCTTGGCATCGGGTAAGGTCACCGAGAGGTCGCCGTTGATATCGGCTGCCAGTCGCTGAAACAGGCTCATTTCGGGCGAGGGCTGCGCGTTGTTCGATGAGTAGGAGACCGCGCGCCCGGTCGAGAGCTTGAGCGCGGCCAGCACATCGGCGGCGCCCACTGCGTCGCTCCCGCTTGAGACCGACGTGCCCGGATTCACGCCACCGGTCACGTTGGCTGCTGAGAGCACTGCATGACTCTTCCAATGCCAGACCCAGCCGCTCCCAGCCGCGGACAAGGTGTCGGTGGCCAGGCTCGCTAACGTGACGGTACGATCTGAAAAGATCAGCTCTTCAACGCTTGACAGCATGACGCTCGCCCAGCCAGTCTCGGCTTTATCGAGCAGCCATTGAGTGCTGTCGCCCGGCCCGAGGGCACGGGCGCGAAAGAGCGAGGACGGCGCGTTGAACACCGCGCGGTCGAGTCCAGCACCGCCCCAGGCGTGATCGCCCGAGTCGATCTGCGCGAAACGGTCCTCACCGGCACCACCCGATAACCGATCCGCGCCGCTGCCGCCCGTCAGCGTGTCATTGCCATCACCTCCAGCCAGTGAGTCCAGGCCAGTCCCGCCCAGCAGTTGGTCGTGGCCAGCGCCTGCGGCGATCTGGTCGTGACCCGGGCCGCCTTCGATCAGGTTATCCAGCGTATTGCCAAAGAGCCTGTCCCCGAAAGACGAGCCGGTGAGCGACTCGATCCGGGTACCGAAATTAACGGTGATCTGCCCTGCTGCGGTGATGGATTGATCCCAGGCTCCGATCCAGCCCCGGTAACCGGGTTCGAGCGCGATGACGACGGCAGCCTGCGCCTGTGAAGCGTCGATACGGTCGTTACCGCCCCCGTCCCAGATAAAGCTGGGTTGAGCGGGGCTGATGAGGGTGATGTCGTCGGCGCGCGCCGGGTCATGCGCGCCGACCCGGTAGACATCATCGCCTGCTCGGGTTGATGCGCTGGGCCCGTAAAGATACTGAAGCGCAGCGATATCGAGCGGCCGCAGACTGGAGACCCAGAACGCCTTATTCGTGTCCCCCTGGTTGTCATAGGACATGACGGTCCAGCGAAGCGTTTCGTCGGGCTTGGGCAGCACGGCGAAGTTGTCATCCGGGTCGTCCTCGTCGGCAAACGGATGCTTGAGGCCTAGCGAGTGAGCGATCTCGTGAATGAGGGTGAGCGCGCCGTAGCTGCCTGCTACCGGATCGGCGTTTTGCTGGCTACGGTCGGTGTTGAGGAAGATGTCGCTGCCGGCCTGCGAGCTCGAGGGGTAGCGCGCGTAGCCCGCGCTGCCCGTTTGCTGATTGTTTGCGAGCGCGATCACGTTGGGTGCGTCAGCGCTTGCGACCAGCGCGAACTGGAGATCGACGACGCTTTGCAGGTACGTGAGCACCTGTGCGGCGGCGCTTTGCTGTGTGGGCGAAAAGGCCTCAAAGCCCTGGTCGTCGGTGGGCCGGGACTCTGAGATGTAGGTGGGAAGCTCTCTGGGAAAGGTGTAACCCATCTGCTTTACCGGGCCAAGCAGTGTAGCGAAATACCCGCCCGACGCATCAACCGGTATCAGGCCGTCGATCCAGTAAGGCAGGCGTGCGACCCCCGTGCCTAGCGAATAGGATTCGATGCCCGCGGGACGCTTGAAGAAGTCAACCAGAGAAAGCGCGCTGTCCGCCGTGCCCGCCTGCTCGACGACGCGGGTAATAGCGCTACCGATCAGATAGTGGTCGTTGCCCTCGCCGCCCGCCAGCAGATTGCCGCCGGCGCCGCCCTCCAGCGTGTCGTTGCCTTCGGCGCCGTAGAGTTCATCGTTGTCATCGCCGCCGTAGAGATGATCGTTGCCTTCGGCGCCCTGCAAGGTGTCGTTGCCGGTACCGCCGACGGCCGTGTCATCGCCCAGGCCGCCTGCGAATGAATCATCGCCTGAGCCGCCGTCGACTGAGTTGGCGCCATCGTTGCCGGTATCGGTCTGGGTGCGGGAGTAGAGGCGGTCGTTACCGGCCCCGCCGATCAAGGTGTCCAAGCCAGTGCTGGCGATCAGCGAGTCATCGCCGTCGTGGCCATCGAGATGATCGTTTCCCGCACCGCCGATCAAACTGTCATGGCCCGCGCCGCCCTTAATCCGGTCGTCATCCTCACCGCCGTTTACCGTATCGTCGCCGGTCCCGCCGTCAAGGCTGTCACGGCCCTCGGCGCCGAATAAGAGATCGTTTCCGCTGTCGCCCTCTAGCGTGTCGTTGCCTTCGGCGCCGTAGAGTTCATCGTTGTCATCGCCGCCGTAGAGATGATCGTTTCCAGCACCGCCGATCAAACTATCAAGGCCCGCGCCGCCCTCAATCCGGTCGTCATCCTCACCGCCGTTTACCGTATCGTCGCCGGTCCCGCCGTCAAGGCTGTCACGGCCCCCGTCGCCGAATAACAGGTCGTTTCCGCTCTCACCCGAAAGCTGATCCGCGCCGGCCTCGCCCTGCAAGGTGTCGTTGCCGGTACCGCCGACGGCCGTGTCATCGCCCAGCCCGCCCACGAACAAATCATCGCCCGAGCCGCCGTCGACTGAGTTGGCCCCGTCGTCGCCGGTGTCGGACTGGGTGCGGGAGTAGAGGCGGTCGTTACCAGCGCCACCGATCAAGGTATCCAGACCAGTACCGGCGATCAGGGTGTCATTGCCGTCCTGGCCGTCAAGATGATCGTTCCCGGCGCCACCGATCAGGCTGTCGTGGTCGGCGCCGCCCTCAATCCGGTCGTCATCTGCACCACCGTCTATCGTGTCGTTGCCGGTACCGCCGTCAAGGCTGTCACGGCCCTCGGCGCCGAATAAGAGATCGTTTCCGCTGCCGCCCGAAAGCTGATCCGCGCCGGCCTCGCCCTGCAGGGTGTCGTGACCGTCGTCGCCCGAGGCGGAGTCGTTGCCCAGACCGCCGAAGAACAGGTCATCTCCAGCGCCGCCGATCACCCGATTCGCACCATCGTCGAATGTGGCGGCCATATTGGTGGTGCGCGAATAAAACTGGTCGTCGCCTGCGCCACCGTCGAGTGTGTCCAACCCAGGGCCAGCGACGAGAGTGTCGTTACCATCGAAGCCCAGGATGGAATCGCTGTCGTCGGTTCCGTACAGCTCATTGTTGCCGGCGTCGCCGTTGATGGATTTCACGAGGGATGAGCTAAGGAGGGCAGTCATAAGGACGACGCCTTAGTATGCATCATCTGGGCCACGCCAGACCGAAATCGCCAGAGCGAGCCATCCGGCAATGAGTAGCACGCCGCCGATCGGCGCGATCATCCCCAAGGCTCGCGGTGCGCCGAACGCCAACAAGTAGAGGCTGCCGCAGAAAAACAGCACGCCCGCAGCGAAGCAGGCGGCCGATAGCCGGGCAGCCAACGAGGGGCGAATCAGGTGGAGGACGCCGGCTGCAATGAGCGCAAGCGCATGGATCAGCTGATAGCGCGACGCGGTATCGACCAGCGCAAGCGCCTCGGGCGGGAGCTGGCCGCGTAGCGCGTGCGCAGCGAACGCCCCCGCCACGACGCCCAACGCCCCGAGCAGTGCGCCCGAGACAATCGACAGTCGCGCTGCACCGTGCTGCGTTGGGCGAACTGCCGTGGCATGACCGGTAGCCGTCATGGCGGCTGTTCCGCTCAGCCGAGTAGCCGTTCGATGGCGGGTGCGATGGATTCGGGCGTGTCAGTGGGTGCGTGACGGCTGACCAGGGCTCCGTTGCGATCGACCAGAAACTTGGCAAAGTTCCAACCGATGTCGGCGCCTCCGCTATGTGACTTCAGCCACTGGAACAGCGGATGCGCACCGGCGCCGTTGACGTGGACCTTGGCGAACAGGGGAAAGGTCACCTGAAAGCGGCTGTCGCAGAAGCGCTGGATCTCGGCCTCGCTGCCCGGCTCCTGCGCGCCGAACTGATTG
>SYIM01000116.1 GCA_005798775.1 Burkholderiales bacterium | reverse complement strand
TCTTCGCCGGGACGAAAGGTTTTGAACACACCGACACCCCCAACACCGGAAGCCTTCCCATCGGTCGCCTGGGAAGAAGCGGGCGAGAGTCGTACGGCCCGCTGGCAATCGGAGCGCGGCACACCCCCGCCAAAAAACGTCATCGCCACCGATGACCGCATCACCGCAAACGACGCCTACGGCCTCGCGTGTCAGGGCGTCGGCATGCTTTGGCGAAGCGACTTCCAAAACGCGCGGCAACTGCTCACCGCGCTCGCGAGCCGCGTCGACCGGAAGGCCGCGCAAAGTCTTACACGGGGCTCATCAGAAGCCATCACCGCAGACACATTTAACCGGGTACGGCAGGCACGCTCGCAGCGCGCACGCACGCTGGGCATGCTGCTGATCGAACTCGACGCCGAGTATGGAATCGCACTCCGCCGCGCCCCCGACGTGCAGGCTGCCTGCCGTCACGCCTACGGACCCGTGACCGGCCCGATGGTGGTCTCGTTGCGCGAACTGCTGGGCGTGATTGGTGCCCATCAGTGGTACCTGCGGGGCATCGAGGTGCCGGCCGCAGGCGGACACATTCATCCGCACTACGGCGTCTTCACCCCCACCCGCGCCGACTATGTCGATCTGGTTGCGAAGGCGCCCTGGCCCGCCAGTGCAGGCCGCATCGGTCTGGCGTTTGACGTGGGAACCGGAACCGGCGTGCTGGCCGCCGTCCTGGCTCGGCGTGGGGCGCTCCAAGTCGTGGCCACCGACACCGACCCACGGGCGATTGCGTGCGCGACAGAAAACATCCACCGCCTTGGGCTGTCATCGCGCGTGCAAGTGGCGCAGGCCGCATTTTTCCCTGAGGGTCGTGCCGACCTCGTGGCCTGCAATCCGCCGTGGGTGCCAGCACGCCCCAGTTCGCCTCTCGAGCATGGCATTTACGACGAGAACGGCGGCATGCTGCAGGGCTTCCTGAGCGGCCTCGCCGCGCACCTCAACCCAGAGGGCGAGGGCTGGCTTATTTTGTCCGACCTGGCCGAACGCCTGGGCCTTCGAACCCGCGAGGCGCTGCTCGCGCAGATCAACGCCGCGGGACTGACGGTGACCGCCCGGCATGATGTTCGCCCGCAGCACCCTCGATCGTTTGACGTGAGCGACCCGCTCCACCCCGCGCGACGAGCCGAGGTGACCTCGCTGTGGCGATTGAAGGTCGAACTGCCCTCTGCCAACCCAGTCGGCTAGCGTCGTAGGCTTGCGTTGCCACCGCCCGCCCGAGATGGCCCGTGCGTGGCTTCTAGGTAACCCTTCCGTACTCTTCGGAGCGTCTTTCGTGGGTGCTGATAATCCTGGCGCGGGCTTCGCGCTAACGCCGACCTGACTCAAACGGAAGTAGCCCATAAAGGACCCGCTGATGGCCCTCTCCGCACCCGTGACCGACACCATCGAATCGAGCGGCTTTCCGCTCTGCTTCAAGGTCTCTCAAGGCGAAACCAGACCCGCAGTGTTGGGGCTCACCGATTCAAGCGACCGGTTCACTGTTCAGGCACGCGCAATGGGAGGGCACCAGAAAGAGGCAGTAGTCACCGAGGGCCCTACCGGCTCAGCCTGGCGTATGGTGAGCGATGAAGGGGCTTTACTAAAGGGAACGGATCTTGCGCCCTTTCCACTTGGCTTCATGGCAGCCGGCCTGCAAGCCGATCTGCTCAGCCGACTCTCCCTACTGGCAGCGGCCGAACCCATCCGCCTGGAAAACGTCCAAAGCGATCTCATCAACCATTACGCATTCGAAGGCTCGTTTTTCAAGGGAACAGGCCGGGGACACGCCCATCCACCGCGCATCGCCATCCGCGCGGCCACCGACGCTTCCGCAGACCACGTACGCGCGCTGGTCGACCGAGCCATTGCGGCATCCCCCATCCTTGCTGCCTGGCGCGAGCCCCTTGTGAACACGTTTGCGCTCTATGCGAACGGGCAACGCAGAACGCTGCCTCATCTGGCTGCAAGCCCTGCACCCGATGCGACGGATCCCTTTAAGGCATGGCGGGACGCGCCACGCCCCCTGGCCGCCCCCCGCCCGGGCCGGCCCCTCATCGAGAAGCGCGGGCCCGCGAAATCGACCGCTGAGATCACACCACTCAGCTGGCAATCAGGGCGCGTGGAGATCCCCATTCATGGCACGTGTGCGCTAGAAGGCGAGGTCGCACGCTCAACTTCATGGGCCAATCTGCCCGGAGGGTCCCGCTTCTCGCTTCAAAGCGCCGCCAGTCATCATCACGATCACGCCCCGAGCGGTCTTGCCTACGCGTTTGCGGGAGTCGCGTATTGCCTGATGACCCAGATCCTCCGATATGTCGAGCATCACCACATGAAGATCCGCGCTCTGCGAATCGTGCAGCACGCAGACTGCGAGGTCACCGGAGGCGCTGCGCGCGCCCATGCGCTCGATACCCATATCTTTATTCACGGCGAGGAGTCCGAAGCGGTCATGGAACGGCTGGTCCAGATGGCCGCTGACACCTGCTATTTGCACGCAGCCTTCCATGCGGCGCTTGAACCCGTTGTCGAGGTTGAAGTCAACGCGCAAGCATGAACGTCCGCCCGGGAGGTGAGCCGACCGACCGATTAGCGGATGTGGAAATCCGCAGGCGAACTCAAACCGGCAGCAGGACTCTATCGACCAGGTGAATCACGCTATTGCTCGCCAGGGTATCGGTTGCCGTAACCTAGATAGCGCGCTGTCTGGCATCAGTGATCTGGAATCCGGCGTTGATCAGGAATGTTTGCCCTTGCGCGCTCGTGATGCCCTGGTTTGGCACGATGTCCGCCTGCAAGACCCGCGCGCCCACGACGTGATACGTCAGGACTTTAGTGAGCAACACGGTATCTGCAAGCAAAGCATTGAGCGTGATGCCAACCTCGACCAACAGCGCATCAAAGGCCGCGTTGACCGGCGCAAAGACGGTGAACGGCCCTGCTGCCGACAAAGCGGGACCAGCCCGGCAGCTTGAATTGCGGTCACAAGCGTACTGGTCTGAGCAATTGCCTGAGCGGTCTCGACGATCGTTCGGTTGGCCGGCAGCAGCACCCGATCGATGCGATGCAGCGCCCCGTTGGCAAGCAGTACATCAGTTTGAGTCGTCCGCGACAGGCGATTGCGTCCATCAGTGATCGTGACTGGGTTGCCGGTCACAAGTTTAAAGAAGCCTCCGCCTACCGGCTCGTTGGCTTTTCCGGAGACCCAGCTGGACTGTGTTTGCACCTGACCGATCAAGTGATAGGCGAGCACTGACTGAAGGAGCACCGTATCGCTAAGGAGCGCCTGCGCGCTGATGCCGAGTTCGCTGGAGCAGCGCCTGGAAAGCGGTATCGGTCGGTGCGAACCCCCGCTTTGAAGCAGATGGAAATTCATTCTTTCCCTTTGAGGGTTCGGCTGTTTACAGTCCCGCCTCGTTCCATCGAGGTATCACCGATCTCCATGTATCTCTACGACGACATCGACCAGCGTCTGGTCGAGGAGTGCGTTCATCAGTTTCGCGATCAGACACAGCGCTTTCTTTCGGGCAAGCTTTCCGAGGATGACTTCCGGCCCTTACGTCTGCAGAACGGCCTGTATGTTCAGCGGTACGCCCCCATGCTGCGGGTCGCGTTCCGTACGGATTGCTCAATTCGCAGCAGCTGCGCATGCTTGCATTCATCGCCGAGCGTTTCGATCGCGGCTATGGGCATCTCTCGACGCGACAGAACATTCAGTTCAACTGGCCCCGGCTCGAGGACGCGCCCGATATTTTAGCGGCGCTCGCCGACGTACAGATACACGCGATTCAGACCTCTGGGAACTGCGTGCGCAACATCACGTGGATCACTTCGCCGGCATCGCGCCGGATGAGATCGTCAACCCGCTTGTCTGGTGCGAGCTGTTGCGACAGTGGTCGACCTTCCACCCTGAGTTCGCCTTCCTGCCCCGTAAGCTCAAGATTACGATCAGCGGATCGCCGGAAGACCGGGCCGCCGTTTTTCTGCATGACGTCGGGTTCCTTGCCGTTCGCGGTGACGGGGGCGAGACAGGCTTTCGAGTGATCGTAGGTGAAGGCATGGGCCGAACCCCGATCATCGGTCATGTGATCCGCGAATTCCTACCCTAGTCGGAATTTCTCAACTACACCGAGGCGATTCTGCGCGTGTACAACCGCTACGGGCGGCGTGATAACAAGTACAAGGCGCGGATCAAAATTCTCGTTCGCGAGCGGACACCAGCGGGCTTTACTGCCGAGGTGGAGGCCGAAGGGCTTCAGTTGCAGGGCGGCGCCGCAACGCTGACCCAGGAAGAAGTCGAACGGGTGTCAGCGCGCTTTACTCAACCCGCGTATCAATCCGTTGGGAGCGAAAATGCGGCGGGTGGACTCGCGACCAGCGAGCCCGCTTTCGCCGCCTGGCGCAAGCGAAACGTGCGTCCTCACCGGATTCCGGGCTACGCCGCTGTTTCGCTCTCCCTCAAGACTCGGGACATCCCCCCTGGCGACGCCACAGCCCCGCAGATGCGAGCCATCGCCGACCTTGCCGAGCGCTACAGTTTCGGGGAACTACGGGTGACTCATGAGCAGAACCTGCTGTTTTCGGACGTCGAGCAACGGCACCTGCATGAACTCTGGTTGGCCTTGCGCGAGCTCGGTCTCGCCACGGCCAATATCGGACTGCTGACCAATATCATCACCTACCCCGGCGGCGACTTCTGCTCGCTTGCGAACGCCAAATCGCTACCCATCGCGCAAGTCATCCAGGCGGCCTTCGATGATCTCGATTTCGTCCACGACGTGGGCGAACTCGATCTCAATATTTCAGGCTGCATCAATCCCTGTGGCCGCCATCACGTCGGGCACATCGGCATCCTGGGTGTCGACAAGAACGGCGCGGAGTTCTACCAGGTGACTATTGGCGGTCACCAGGGGGGCAACGGAGTCGGTCGTGCCGCGGCAATCGTGCGGATCATTGGCCCCTCATTTACCGACCATGAAGTTCTGGGCGT
Source organism: Burkholderiales bacterium (assembly GCA_005798775.1). Classification (GTDB taxonomy): domain Bacteria; phylum Pseudomonadota; class Gammaproteobacteria; order Burkholderiales; family Burkholderiaceae_E; genus SYIM01. The sequence continues at coordinate 12,042 of SYIM01000116.1, read as the reverse complement.
CGTGAGGCGACTGATCGAGTGCTATCTGGAACGCCGCGACAGCGATGCCGAGCGCTTTGTCGATACCGTCCATCGTATTGGAATCAACCCTTTCAAGAATTACGCCTATGGGCGCGCTGATCGTACATCGGCAACTCACGACCGACCGCTGGTAGTGGCTTGACGCCGACGAGTCCCCGCTGACGCATGCCGCGATCGTTGTGCCCCTCGCACGCCTTCGCTCGGAGCATGACGCTCTTTCGGCTCGACCCGGCGATCTCGGCGTCTTGCTGCAGCCAGACGAGGACCCGCTTGAACTCTCGCGGCTGCTCGGTCGGCTGACGCTCATCACAGTGAGTTTTCCTTCCTTCACAGATGGTCGTGGATACTCAATTTCGAGACTCCTCTGCGACCGGTTTGGCTGGAAAGGTGAACTCCGTGCGGTCGGCGATATCCAGCGCGATCAAGTCTTTTATCTGTCCAGGGTCGGGTTCAACGCCTTCTCACTTAAAGACGGTCAGGACCCGGCGGACGCGCTGCAAGCATTCAATGATTTCAGCGCGGCCTATCAGGCCAGTGCGGCCCCACCCCTGCCGCGCCTGCGGCAACAGGCATCCCAGTCAACGGGAGAATGTATCTGGTGGGCGTAGGGCCCGGCGCGCCCGATCTACTCACGCTGCACGCAGCGAGACTTCTTGAGCAGGCTGAGGTGGTGCTCCACGACGCCCTGGTTCACCCCGACACGCTGGCGCTTTCGAGTCGGGCGCGCCTGGTTAATGTTCGTAAGCGAAGCGGCGCGCGATCGACCGATCAGCGATTCATCTGCCGGTATCTGGTGAGCGCTGCCAAACACCATCAAACTGTCGTCTGGAGGCCTAGCGCCCGGCTGACACCTCTGGCCCTTCATACCGCTCAAAGGGAACATAGTTGCTGGTTGCAAGCCGCGATACCCACTCGTCAAGGGTGGAGCGATGCCGTTCTTCAATGTCGGCGCGCATATGCAGGCGAACAAATTCCCGATGGGCGACACCATAGACACGGTGAGATCCGCCCTGCCAGCGTCCGCCCAGCCAGTTGTCGATCGCCGCGTCGATACAAGCGCCTGAATCGGCAATCGCCGAAGCGATAAAGATGTCCGGGTCGCGTGCAACCCAATCCAGCACATTGCCGATCTGCGCAATCCCGAATTCGTAGCAAGCTCGCGACACCCTAGGCCGGCCGCTATCGATCATGGCAAACACCACATCGGCGCCTTCCTCGTGGTGGCGACGCATGAGGGCATAGGCGAGATCTGGCTCATGCTGGTGCCCACAGAAACCCGTCACAAACCGGCAATTGCGACCGGCCGCGCGAACGCCGTCTGCAAACGCAGCGCGCCCCTTCAGACCAGGCCGCACTTTCTCGCCCGATAGATGGGCCACAACGCCGGTGCGCGAATGAAGCGCCGCCAGCACCCCGCCGAGAAAGGCGGAGTGTTCCTGGAGAACCTCATAGCTCGCACAGTTGGCGGCAAGCCAGCCTCACTGAGCGATAGCGAACGCGGTGGCAGGATAGGCAGGCGCCACGCGGCTCACGGGTTCATCACCCTGGCCACCATGGGCGACCACAAGATCCCACCCTTCCTCGCAGAGCTTGGCCAGTGCGGCGGCGCGCGCATCAGGCTCCCGAGGCTCGATCCATGCCGTACGGATGAAGTGATGTGGAGCGCGCACGCGCGTACGCTCCGCGCCCATGGCGCCTGACTCATTGAAACTACCTTGACCTTCGGGGCCGAACAACACGACCAGGATGCGTTTGCTGCTCACAACGTAGCTCCCGATTCGCGCACCACGGGCTCCCAGCGCTGCCATTGCGCGCGAATGAATTCTGTAAATTGAGCCGCAGTCTTGCGCCCCAGGACGAAGCCCTGAGCATCAAGCTTCTCGCGCACCTCGGGCCGCGTTAAAGCCAGGCTGACCGCATCGGCAATTTTGGCTGCGATGGCTTCCGGCAGCCCCGCGGGCGCCGACACGCCCACGAAATTCTCTGCCACCAGATCGGGCAGACCCAGTTCAACCACTGTGGGTACATCAGGCGCTGCAGCCACGCGCTCCTGAGAGGTGAGCGCAAGCAGCCTGAGCTTGCTGGATTTCATCAGAGGAATGTTCTGGGGCAACGCGTCGACCGCCATCGGCAGTTGTCCGCCCAGGAGATCGGTGCGCATCGGCCCCGCGCCCTTATACGGCACATGCAGAAGCCGGATTCCCGCCTGTTTGGCGAGCAATTCACCAACAATATGTCCGACCGACGCGGTTCCTCCACTGCCGAACGGCACGGGGTCCTTTTGGTTGCGGGCCCAGGCGATGAACTCACCCAGCGTCGCAGCGGGCACCGACGGGTTGACCACCAGCGCAGTGGGCACCGCCCCCGCGTAAGCCAAATGCGTGAAGCTTTTGAGCGGGTCGTAGCTGGGCTTGGCCATCAGCGCAGGCGAGATCGACATCGGGGCTGAGTTCGAGGCAACCAGCGTGTAGCCATCGGCGCGCGCCTGAGCGACCGCTGCCGCGCCGATGGTTGCTCCGGCGCCTGGCCGATTTTCAACAATGACCGGCTGGCCAAGGATGTCCGAGAGGGCAGGAGCCATCTGGCGCGCCACGATGTCGCTCGCCCCCCCGGGCGGGAAGGTGACGACGATGCGGAGGGGCTGCGCGGGCCAGGCTTGCGAGGTGGTCTGGGCCGCCACACGGCTTGGCCAAGACATCAGGGGCGCCAGCGCCAGCGCAGCAGCGAGCGCGCGACGTGATGAGCGATCGTCTGACATGAGGCGGATTCCGGTGGAACGCTTCACGACGGTGGAAGCGGGTGAAATGTACCGCTGGTACCGTAGCTGTCATCCCAGCCAGCCGGCAAACGACGGGTCGCGGCCGGTCTTTACAACTTTCGGCTATGCCGCCCCTGGGAGTGCCCCGAAATCCGAGCATCGCAGCCAATGCCGATCCCGCGTTTTTCGATATGGGACCATGCGGACCCAAGCGTACCGACCTGACAGCGCGAACCGATCTGTATGGGAAATTCAAAATCCCCACCCTCAGAAATATCGAATTAACTGCGCCATTCGGGCTCCAGCCTGGCGACCCACCACGCCTGACCGCTGCCGACACCGCCGATCTGGTCGCTTTTCTGCGCACCCTGACCGACGATCAAACAGCGTCCCAGGCCTCAGCTAGAGTCATCAAGCCCTAGGATCTGCGCGCCGCCACGCTCGCTAGAAATCTGGTTCAATTCGGCCGGTGCCTGCGCGTCGCCCCTGACAGCGCAGATGTCGTGACCCACCTTCCCGTTTGGACGAGTCCACCATGCCGCAGTCGCTCAACGTTGTCCTGTGTTCCCGCGATTCGTCGCAACTCGCGCAGCTTCAACTCACAACGGCCGTCATCGCCGGCTGGACGGGTCGTGATCAGGCTGCGGTTGAAAAACATATCCGCGAGCTTGAAGAACTGGGTGTCAAGCGACCCGCGTCCACGCCGATCTTTTATCGCGTAGCGAGTGCGCGCATCACCACGGCCGAGCGCATCGAAGTCAGTGGCGAAGACTCAAGCGGCGAAGTGGAATTTGTGCTTGCCCGAATCCGTGGCGGGCTCTATGTGGGCGTTGGCTCGGATCACACCGACCGCATCATCGAGACAGTGGGCGTCACCGTTTCCAAGCCGATGTGCGACAAGCCCATCGCCACGACCTTCTGGCCATGGGAGGAGGTGTCCGGTCACTGGTCGCAGTTGATGCTTCGCTCGTGGATTGTTGAGAACGGCGAGCGCCGTCTGTATCAGGAAGGATCCGTGACGAGCATGCTCGACCCACTGGACCTGATCTCCCGGTGGCATGACGGCAACGGCGAATTGGCCGATCACTGCCTGATGTTCTGCGGCACCCTGCCGGCAATTGGCGGCATCCGGAAGTCGTCCGTATTCGAGATCGAACTCCATGACCCCAAGCTTGAGCGTTCGATCCGGCATCACTACGCGATCGACACGCTTCCGGTTTACGGTTGAAAGTGGGCGACCGTCGCCCGCGGTCGGAGAACGTCGCCGATATGAGCAACCTCCTCAGCGAGCAGGCTGAATCTGAGGCAAGCGCGGAAACTCGGGCCACCTACACGGAGTTTCGTCGGCTTACTTGAGATTGCGTGCGACATGCCGAGCCCATCGGGCGATCGATCTGTTCACCGAACGTCTGCCCGAGTTGATCGCAATCGGGGCGCAGCTTTCCTCAGCCCCCGCACCGCTGACCGCTGGAACCACGCTAATTCGACAGCGCCGCGCTCGCGACGGCCCACACGCGGGCAAGATCAGAAAGAGAATTGAGTTACCTGCGGAGTCGACTCTCCGCCCGTCACGAGGGCTTCCATACCAGGAGTCGTTTCTCGATCAGCGTGACACACCAGTCAAGCAGCAATGCAAAAACAGTGAGCACGATGATTCCTGCAAATACCGCACTCACGTCGAAAACCGCTTCGGCCTGGAGAATGAGGTATCCAACGCCGCGCGCCGATCCCAGGTACTCGCCAATGACTGCGCCGACAAAGGCCATACCCACCGAGGTGTGCAGGCTGGAAAACACCCAACTGGTGGCAGACGGCAGATAAACCGTGCGCAGCAGTTGTCGAGAATTCGCACCCAGCATGCGCGCGCTTGCGAGAATGTTTGGACTGACCTCCCGCACGCCCTGAAAGACATTGAAAAAGACGATACAGAACACCAGGGTGACACCCAGCATCACCTTGGACCAAATGCCTAGCCCGAACCACACCACGAAGATCGGACCAAGAATCACCCGGGGCATGGCATTCAGGGCCTTGATGTAGGGATCGAGAAGCAGCGCAGCGGCGTTACTCAGCCCGAGCCACAGCCCCACCGCCACACCCAGGGCCAATCCAACGAAAAATGCGAGCAGCGTTTCGAGCAAGGTGATGCCAAGATGAGGCCAGATTTCGCCGGTCGCGAACCACTCAAACATGGTCGCGAACACCTTGCCCGGTTCACCGAAGAAAAATTTCGGCAGAATTTCTAACTTCACGAGGAAATGCCAGAGCGCAAGCATCACCACCAGAAGCAGTATCTGGTACAGGCGGATTCGGCCCATCACTGAACGCGAGATAGCAGGCTTATTCATACGCTCAGGGCGCCGTGCGGTTATACGAGTAAGCCTTCAAGACCTCGTCACGCATCGTGTTCCAAATTTTTTGGTGAAGCTCGAGAAAGCGCTGTGTGAGGCGAATTTCGGAAACGTCGCGTGGACGCGGAAGGTCAATGACAAAGTCGCTGAGCGGGTGCGTGGCAGGACCAGCAGACAGAACAACCACCCGGTCCGACAGGGAAATCGCCTCCTCGAGATCATGAGTGATGAACACCACTGATTTGCGATTTGCCGACCACAACTCCAGAAGCTCGTTTTCCATCAGTTGCCGCGTCTGGATATCGAGCGCACTGAAGGGTTCGTCCATCAGCAGGATCTTGGGATCGAGAATAAGCGTCTGGGCCAGCGCAGTGCGCTTTCGCATGCCGCCTGATAGCTGATGCGGATAGCGATGACCGTGCCCGCCAAGACCCACGCGCTCAAGCCAGTCAGTCGCCCGCCGCTTAGACTCGTCTTCAGGTACCTTGTGATATTCGAGCCCGGCCATCACATTGCCAAGTGCGGTTCGCCACGGCATCAGCGCATCCGCCTGAAACATGTAGCCTGCTCGTGCGTTCAGACCGACCAACGGCGATCCGAAGATTTCTACATGACCAGCGGTGGGCGCCAGCAAGCCCGCAGCAACATTCAGCAGGGTCGATTTTCCGCAGCCGGTGGGCCCCACGACTGACACGAACTCGCCATCAGCCACCCTGAGCGAGGTATTGGCGACTGCGGTGTAATTTCCAAATGTGCAGGTGATGTCATGGAGCACGAGTGCCGGTACGGCGGAAACGGGTTGCTCGCTCATTTGGTGGCGCGGAATTTCTCAAGCGCCCGCATGACAAACCGGTTGTCATAGGTTTTTGTAAGATCAATTTTTGCGCCTTTAACTTCCTTGTCGTAGGAGAGCAGACCCTCAAGAACGGTACGCGCGGCGTCTGGCGACAGCACCCCATCTGAGGAAAATCCGTGAAGATTCATGCGAATCGTATCGAGGTAGAGCTCTTTGCGCGCGCGCCAGTACTCTTCTGGCACAGCAGCGAGAATTTCCTCGGGCTTCACGGTTTTCATCCAAAGAAGCGCCCGCACTGTCCCATTGACAATCGCCTGAATGACCGCCGGATTTTTGTCGATGTAATCACCGTGAGCGTATGTGCTCAGAAACGCAAAATCTGACTTGAAGAACTGGCGTGTTGCTTCGAGCGCCCGCAGGTCGAGAATCAGTTGGACATCACCTGCCGTTGACAGTTCCGTGATCACCGGGTCGTAATTTACAATGGCCTGCAACTCACCACCCGTGCGAATCGCTGCAACAGCGCCCGCTGTATTCCCAACCCCCAGCACCGAAACGTCGTTAGGCTGCAGACCGTTCTGCACCAGGAACTGGTTGAGCAGCAGATGGGTTGCCGAGCCTGGCGCTGACACCCCGATCCGCGCACCCTTCAGGTCTTTCGGTCCCTTGTACTTTGAAGCGAACTGCCGTGTGATCGCGATGGCGATACCCGGAGCGCTGCTGTGCAGCACCACGGACCGGATATCCATCCCCTTCGCCTGCATCCTGATGGTGTGCTCATAGACACCGATTGTCATGTCGACATTGCGTCCGATTAACGCCTGCAGCCCCTTCGCTCCAGAACCAAAGTCGGTCACCTCGAGATCGAGTCCCTCTTCTCGAATAAATCCTTTGGAACGCGCCACGTTCATGGCGAGCAGCACAACCTGGGAAGAAGAGCCACCCACCGCGAGCGACGCTTTCATTCTGGCCTGCGCAACCGATTCACCGGATATCGTCAACACGGCCAATGCGACTGCGGTACTGATGATGATTCCTTTAATGCTCATGACGTTATCCCGTAGAGTCAGTCTGTTGACGAGCCTGCCCCCGGCAGAGCGTCAGGGGCAGGAACGGCGCGGATACCGGCACCATTTTATCTTCGGCTGATTATCAATCGCTGTCCTGCCAGGAATTCAATTCGTGAAACGCCACCGACGCCATATTCAGCGCGCCAGGATCAAAATAGCCCTCACCGTCGAAAACTTTGACAGATCTGCGGAGGAGACCACATGAGCAAACTTCCGTGGCGCCACTTCAGCGCGCTAGCCCTCACCGCTGTGTTGACCAGCGGGGCTTTGGCACAGGGTACCTTCCCCACCAAGACCGTCACGATCACCGTACCCGTTGGCACAGGGGGTGGCACTGATCTCGTTGCAAGGCGGCTCGCGAAGGCCTTGTCCGAGCAGTGGAGCCAGCCGGTCGTCGTTGAGAATAAGCCCGGTGCATCAGGCATCATCGGCGCACATGTGGTGATCAGAAGCGCCCCTGATGGTCACAACCTCCTCCTTGTCTGGGACGGCCCGATCGTTGCTACGCCCGTGCTGTTCAAGCGCGCCGACTACGAGCCGCTCAAACAGCTTACGCCGCTCACGCAGGTCACGACGCAAGGGTATGCGGTGATGATTCATCCGTCTGTTCCGGCCAAGAACGTGAGTGAACTGATCGCGCACATCAAGAAGAAAAACGCGGACAAGGAGACATTCGGATTCTCGACCTCCTCGGTAGGTGCTGCAGACCATCTCAGTGGTGAACTGTTTCGCGCGATGGCCGGAGTCGACATCGTTACCGTGAACCACGCCGGCACCGGACCCGCCATCATTAACGTCCTTGGTGGTCATGTTCCATACGGTCACTTTTCGTTCACTGCAGCGCTGCCACACATCAAGAGCGACGCGCTACGCGTGCTCGCGATCACCTCCGACAAGCGCTCTGCGTTGCTGCCAGAGGTTCCCACAGTGGGCGAGTCGTTACCCGGCTACCACTACCAATCGTGGATAGGTGTGTTTGGACCTACCGGAATGCCAGAGAGCCTGCGTGATCGCATCAGCCGGGACATTCGCAATGCGGTCAACTCTCCAGAGGTGACGAGCACTCTGACCAATAACGGCTTGTTGCCAACCGTATCCGATCCCACGACATTCTCGGAGTTCATTCGCCAGGACGCGATACGGACAGCCGAAACGATCAAGCGCGCCAACCTGAAAATCGAGCAATAGTCCTCGCGCCGCATTAAGTTCCAATACGCCCAACGTCCTTATTTTTTCGAGGAGCAACACCATGCCCAGCCTCAACACACCAGGCTCCATCCGCACCTGCTCGGCTCGGATGATCCACGCCGTCGAAGTCTACGAGCGTGACGGTGACAGCGACAGACTGCGTCAGGCCCTGCTGGATGCAACACTGCCCGTGGCTCAGCGAGCTGACCTGTACAAATTGGGGGTCAAGCGCCAAGCCAATCATATTGACAACGCCAAGTGGCTTTATTACGACGATCAACTGACGCTTGAGCTCGATGAGTTTCCGAAGGGCAAATTCATCCCGCCGCATGACCACGGCGTTTGGGAAGCGATCGTGCTGTGCAACGGCTCGCTGAAACACACCACCTATGAGCGGGTCGATGACCGAAGCGTGGATGGGCACTCTGAACTCGAGGTGGTGGAGGAGGTCATGATGAAGGTTGGTGACATCGCCATGGTCGTACCGCCAAGCGATATTCATAGTTTCGAGGCAATGACCGCAGATACTTTCGCCCTGACCATCGTGGGCGGCGAGTACTCTCCGCTGCGGCACTATTACAACCTCCAGAACAACACCTATGCAGTGCGCACGCCTCGAGCCTTGCGAGAGACCGGTGCACTAGCCGGGGCCCCACGGTAAGCCGATACACGCCCGACGAGCCTAACGAGATTTTTCGGGAGCGCCATCTCGCAACAACACGCCAGCCAGCCCTTCTAGTGGGCGGATCACCTCAGTGACATCGGCCTCGCCTCCGAGCTGCTGTTTAGCGAGGCGAAACGCTTCGAGCACCGACCGAATCGATTGAATCGGCATGCTCTGGCTATCGGCCTGCTCCGCGAAGGCTTCCAGATCCTTCACGACAATCGACAGTGAACCGCCGAAATCAAACTGGCCAGTCAACACGTCCCGGGGGATTTTTGAAAGCGTGGCACTGTTCTGGCCACTGCCGTGATTGATGATATCGAGCATCACTCGCGGATCAAGACCGGCGCGAACGCCAACCAGCATCGTCTCTGCCGCAATCACCAAATTGGATAACGAGATCGCGTTATTTACCACCTTCATCACCTGCGCGCTACCGACCTTGGGGCCGAGCCAGACCCGCTTGCTGGCATAGCTGCACATCGCAGGCTCAACCCGCTCGAACCAGGACCGATCGCCCGACACGATTGCCGTCAGGGTTCCCGATTCGGCGCGTGGAACGCCGCCCGTGATCGGGGCGTCAATCGTTGCAATTCCAACGCCGAGGAGGCGCCTCTCGAACTCGAGCAGTAGCGTTTCGCCCAGCGTTCCAAGTTGACATAAAGCCTGACCCGTCGTGCGCCGACGAGACCGGTTACGCCGAGAATTGCCTCGCGATGGGCGCCTTCGCCGGGTAGACACCCGAACACGACCTCGGCCTGCTGACCCACCTCCGCGCAGGAATTCGCGAGTCGCGCGCGCCCGGTGAACGGGCGCATGGCTTGCGACCGAACATCATGAACGACCAGCTCGAAGCCCGCCTCGATCAGCCTCCGTGCGATCGGTGAGCCAATCGCGCCCAGCCCGATGAAGCCGATCACTGAGGAATTCGATGATGGTTTGGAAGCCATGTCACTTCTCCAATCGCCCGACATCCGCGAACAACCCGACGCTGACGTACCCGCCGGTTGCGGCTGATAAGGTCACTGCGCTGGCCGCGGCAATCCGCCCCCATCTATAAACAGGCTCTGGCCAGTGATATAACCCGCAGCATCCGAGCACAGAAACGAAATGGTCGCAGCCACTTCGGCAATGCCTCCGTGCCGCCCCGCCGGAATACCTTGCGCGCGCGCCGCCAGCCCTGCCTGCAGATCAGTCCAGCCCGCGAGCCGTGTGGGGCTGATGGCTCGCGCAGTGACGATGGATCCCGGACAGACGGCGTTGACCGTGATACCCGCAGCGGCGACTTCAACGGCCAGGGCCTGCGTCAAGCCCAGCACCGCGGCTTTCGATGCGGTGTACGCAACGCGATCTGGGAGCGGATGCCTGATGATTGCCGACGAGACGTTAACGATTCGACCCCAACCCTGTTCCCGCATCGGCGCGACAACGCGACGCGTTATCAGAAACACCCCGCGGACATTGACCGACATCACCCGCTCCCAAGCCTCTAATGACAGGCGGTCAATCGGGACGCGATCATCGCCATGCGGGGCGGCCGCATTATTGACCAACACATCAATCCGCCCATAGCGTTCGAGCACCTCGCTCACCATCGCATCTGCATCGCGCTCAGAGGAAACATCCCCGTAAATCGCGCTCGCGCGACCGTCTGCCGAACCCTGCAGTTCTTCGACCAGAGAGGGCAGCCCCCGCCAGCCTTCCGGGGCGTCAGAGGCCGCATCGTTGTCATTGGCGATCCCCTGCGGCGCCATGTCGGAGACGACCACAGTGAACCCGGCGGCAGACAGCGCGCGAGCCGTGGCGTTGCCGATGCCCTGCGCTTTACCGCAACCGGTGACCAACGCAACGCGAGCGCTGGAGCGCCTCACGCGTTCGGCCCACCAACCAGGCTCGCCTGATACCCGGGTGACGATGGGAGTGCCTCAAGCACACCGTCGACCCACCGGCTGGACTGCGGTGCCAGGGCGCACGGATCCCGGGCGGCATTTCTGGCCTTACGGGGACGGACACGACCACGCAGCCTGACTTGCTTCAAGGCAGTCTCCCTGTACAGTTCATTCGGATCCTATGCCCGGCGAACTGATACCGTCAACGGCTCATTGCGGCTCATTGCGGAAGGAGCACCAGTACCGTTTAGCGCAACGGCGTCGGGTGGATCGCGCTATCCCTGTCATCGCGTCGCGGTCGGCTGGTGGTCTTTTATCATCGTATCGCCACTGCAACTGACGCTCGACCAGCGGCGCGCGACACCAGCAGCGCGCGACGAGGGTGCAGCCGTCTGGTTCATAAAGCCCACATGAAAACCAGCGCAGCGCGGATTGCAAATCTGGCTTGCTGCGTAAGATGTCGAGATGAATTCAACCACATCTGACGCCAGCAGCTTCGACACCCTCCCGCTATCGCCCGCAGCGAGGGAGAACCTTCGAAGGCTCGGCTACCTCGAGATGACCGCAATCCAGGCAGCGAGTCTGCCCCCGGCGCTGCAAGGTCGAGACGTCATCGCCCAAGCGAAGACCGGGAGCGGCAAGACCGCAGCGTATGCGCTACCCCTGCTCGCCAAGCTGGTGGTGCGCCGCTTCACGGTCCAGGCGCTCGTGCTGTGCCCTACCCGCGAACTGGCCGATCAGGTCACCGCTGAAATCCGACGTCTGGCGCGCGCGGAGGATAACGTCAAGGTCGTCACGCTGGTGGGCGGCGTACCGCTGCGCGCACAGACTGCGAGCCTGGAGCATGGCGCCCATGTCGCGGTCGGAACACCCGGTCGCGTGATCGATCACCTTGAGCGCGGTCATCTCAGCCTTGATGGGCTTGAAACGCTCGTCTTGGATGAAGCAGACCGGATGCTCGACATGGGCTTTGCGGACGACATCGTCAAGATTGCGAAACAGTGCCCGGTTCGGCGGCAGACATTGCTCTTCTCAGCCACCTACCCCGAAAGCATCGCGAAGCTCGCGACACAGTACCTGCGTGAGCCTGTCACGGTGAAAGTCGAAGCGCAGCATGGCAGCAAGCAGATCGAGCAACGCTGGTACGAGGTGCAAGAGGACCAGCGATTGCTGACGGTCGCGTCTTTGCTGGAGCATTTTCGACCGGTCAGCACACTCGCATTCTGCAATACGAAAGCCCGCTGCCGCGAGCTGGTTGAATTGTTGCAAGCGCAGGGCTACAGCGCGCTCGCGCTGCATGGCGAT
>SYIM01000115.1 GCA_005798775.1 Burkholderiales bacterium | reverse complement strand
TTGCGCGCAGGCGGCCAGACTGAACATGCGGAAAAATGGTGATTGCGCTGGCAAACACCATGGAGATCTGTCCCCCGATGAGGTCTGTAATGGCTGGCGCGCCACCCTTGTAGGGAACGTGAACAAAGGAGGCGCCCGAGCGTTCACGAAGCAATTCACCCGACAAATGATGCGGCGAACCTGCGCCCGAGCTTCCGAAGCCACCCTTGTCCGGATTTCGGCGCAGCCATTCAACCAGCTCAGGCAGCGTACGCGCCGGAACCCCAGGATGGGTGACCAGCACGATCGGGTTGGCCGCCGCAAGGGTGAGCGGAGTGAAGTCGCGAATCGGGTGATAACTTGGCGTTACGGTCATGTGCATGCTTGAGGCATGCATGGAGTCGGTGCCGAGCAAGAAGGTGTAGCCATCGGGGGCAGCGCGCGCCACATGCTCAGTGCCAATAATGCCGCTTGCCTCGGCGCGATTCTCCACCACAACCGGCTGACCGATCGCGGCCGAGACCTTTTTCGCGACCATACGCCCCAATGCATCGGTTGATGCACCCGGCGGGTAAGGCACTACGAGCCGAATCGGCCGGTCTGGCCACGCAGGCTGGGCGGAGAGTATGCCGGGCAGCGCGAGCAGCGGTAGCGTCTGGATCAGGTGTCTGCGGTTCATGGAATGCTTTCAGTAATTGAACGGGTCCAGCCTAGAGGCGCGGCGAGATTCGTGTCAATCTCGGCGCTGCTCCAGCCCGTTCCGGTACTGGTCGTGCTTAAGGCTATCATCGCGACACGCTCCACTCCGGATGCGATCGGCGCTGGTTCAGGCGACACGCCGGTTTCATCGTTCTCACCTCATCTCTCAAACACGGATTCATCATGAGCTCACTGAAAGTAGTCGCGCTGTCCGGAAGCTTCAGAGCGAAAAGCTATAACAACGCTGCGCTTCAGGCGGCGGCGGCGCTCGCCCCCGACGGCCTCTCCATCCACGTCGTTGATTATTCAGCCGTGCCGCTCTACAACGGCGACCTGCAGGCCAAGGGATTTCCGGCGAGCGTGCAGGCGCTGGGCACCGAAATCGCTCAGGCCGACGGCCTGCTCATTGCGAGCCCCGAATACAATTTTTCCGTGAGCGGTGTGCTGAAAAACGCAATCGACTGGCTTTCGCGTCTGAGCCCACAGCCTTTTAAGGGCAAGCCAACGGCCATCCTGTCAGCCACCATGGGCCCACTCGGCGGAGCCCGCAGCCAGTATGACCTTCGCAAGATCATTGGCGGCCTGGAGGCAAATGTTCTAACAAAGCCTGAGGTGTTCATTGGCGCATGTCACACCCGGTTCAACGAGCAGGGAGAGTTGACGGATGAGGCCACTCGCAAGATCATCGCTGAACAGATGCTTGCGTTGCGCAACTGGATCCGCCAGCTTAGCCCCAAGAGCTGAGTTTTCGGCAGCGTGCGCGTGGTCGTCAAGAACAGCGCGCGCGGCCAGGCGAGGTCATTCGCGCGATCACCTCACGGATCGTCGCCGTTATCTGATTGAATTTGACGTGCCATTTCTCATGTCGCTCGCCGATCGGGTCGTCATACTCGGTTTCGGCCGCCGAATCGCAGGAGTGATCCGGATAATCGGCTCTGCGCTTGATGCGCTGAAGCAAAAGCGCTTGACGACACTGCTCGCGGAGCAGAAGCTCAAGATCGCACTGTCTTTTACTGCACGCGCCTACGCGCTCACAGAGGGACGACGTGTGCTGGAAGGGTCGTATGCCGCACCTGCCGCGAGGACCGGCCTGTCCACCCTTCAACTCGATCTGTCGCGGTGACAGGACTAATCTCAGGAGGCCGCCATGTCTGAATTCGTACCGATCCGTCAGCTGCATCATTTTGCGTGGCGTTGCCGGGATGCCGAAGAAACCCGACGCTTCTACGAAGATCTGCTCGGTTTGCCTCTGGTCCACGCGATTCGAAATGAGCGGGTTCCCAGTACCGGCGACGAAAACCCACATCTGCACCTGTTTTTTCAGTTGCACGACGGCAGCTGCATCGCATTCTTCGACCTGGGGGATGGTCAAACAGCAGCGCCATCACCCAATACGCCTTCCTGGGTCAATCACCTTGCGCTTCGGGTCGATTCGCTTGTGGCCCTCGAGGCCGCCCGCAAGCGCCTGATCAGTGCGGGGATTTCTGTGCTGGGCCCGGTAGACCACGACGGCTATGTGCATTCCATCTACTTTTTTGATCCAAACGGTATCCGGCTCGAGCTTACTGCTGAAATTGCGTCTGAAAGCATGTTGAACGGCTATCGCGCCGGGGCACGTAATCTGTGCGACAGCTGGACCCAGGAAAAGCAGCAACGATTGGCGTCGCATTAGCCTCATCCGCTTTCAGCCTTTCTTCAACGGAGCGCCCGCCTTGAATGCAGCAGCCGCGCATCGCGTCCACTCGGAATGGGTCCACGTCCAGTTTGCCGAGCAATCTAGCTTCAAATCGGTTTACGGATTTTCGGGCTCGGTGGGAACCGTACACCTTGAGGGAATTCGCTACGTTCCTGAGGGTGTCCCTTCGCGAACCCTGATCATCTACATGCACCCGGCCAGCACGCTGCAGTTACTCCCAATGCCGCGCGCCATGGCTGAAAGCGGCCAGCATGTGCTGTGCGCGGGCAGCCGCTACGCCCGCAACGACAGCGCACTGATCATGGAAAACGTGATTGTCGATCTGGGTGCCTACATCCGCCATGCACGCGAGGTCTGGCGGTACGAAAAAGTGGTGCTGGCTGGCTGGTCGGGCGGCGGATCCCTCGCGCTTTTCTATCAGTCGCAGGCAGAGCGCCCCACCATTTCGCACACGCCCGCGGGTGATCCCTGCTCGATCATGACTGCCGGACTGATTCCTGCTGATGCGGTCATGTTTCAGGCTGCACACATGTCTCGCGCCCATACCTTCTCCGAGTGGATCGACCCCAGCGTGCTCGACGAAAACGATCCTGATCATCGAGACCCCGAGCTTGACCTTTATCACCCGGACAGAAATCCTCCCTACCCTGGTGAATGGCTCGTAAAGTTCCGCACAGCGCAACGCGCGCGCGCTCGTCGCCGCACCGCCTGGGTGCGGGACACACTGCATCATCTCAAGCGCAGCGGCGGCCGGGAGCTGGAGCGGGGGTTCGTCACGCATCGAACCATGGCCGATCCGCGCTTTCTCGACGGTAGCCTCGAACCGAATGACCGGCCGATAGGAACCTGTTTCATGGGGGTGCCAGAGGTGGCCAACAACGGGCCGGTGGGACTTGCGCGATTCTCGACGCTGCGCTCGTGGCTATCGCAGTGGTCGATCGATGACAGCAACGCGGACGGAGTGCGAAGTGCTCAGGGTATCCACGTGCCCTTTTTAGCCATCGAGCACTCGGCTGATGATGCCGTGCCGCAAACGCATACCGGGCAGATCTACCGCGCGGTCGCGAGCGCGGACAAAACTATGCAGGCTATTCATGGGGCCACGCACTATTTCGTAGGACAGCCCGATCTGATGCGAGAAGCGGTATCGCTCACGACCGACTGGCTGTGCGAGCGCGGCCTCATCGATGGCTGAGCGCGCTTTTGTGCAATGCCATGCGCCAGGCAATCGGGGGGCGACCTGTCAATCCCGTGGATTTTTCCAGTCGTTCTTGTTGCTTGTCGCAAATTGCGCCAATATCCTTCTCGGATCGTTCCCTGTGAGCCGAATATGAAGAAGACCCTGATTCAAGGTGGCGTGGTGGTCACGATGGATGCCACGCTTGGAGATCTCTCACACGGAGACGTTCTGGTTGAAGGCAACCGGATCGTGGCAGTCGGGCGCAGCTTGTCGGCGCCCGGGGCCCAGCTGGTCAACGCAACCGGCATGATCGTGGCGCCAGGACTCGTCAACGCGCACATGCACACTTGGCAGACCGGGCTCCGAGGCGTGGCAGCCAACTGGACCATCCTCGAATATTTCAAGAAGATGCACGCGGGTCTTGCCACGTTGTTTTCTCCCGAGGACATCCGCATCGCCAACCTGGTTGGCGCCTTAAACCAGATCAACTGCGGCACCACCACCCTCGCGGACTGGTGCCACAACAATCCCACGCCTGCCCATACCGATGCAGCGATTGACGGCTTGGCCGAGTCGCAGATCCGCGCTGTGTTTTTCCACGGCTCGCCCAAACCTGACCCCAAGCCTGGCCAGAAACCATTCTGGGAAGTGCCACACCCCCGAAGCGAAGTGGAGCGGCTGCTAAAAACGCGCTTCAGCTCGCGCGATCAGCTGATGACACTCGGTCTTGCAATTCTCGGACCACACTACTCCACCTACGACGTCGCGGTAGACGATTTTCAGCTCGCGCGCGAGCTGGGTCTCATCGCCAGCATGCATTGCGCGGGCGCTGCCGCGCGCGTGCCCGACGGCTGGGACCGCCTGGGGCAGGCGGGCCTTCTGGGGGACAACAACAATATCGTTCACGGTAATGACCTGAGCGACGCGCAACTCAAGTTCATGCTGGACTGTGGGGTTAGCTTCTCGCTTACGCCGGAAACTGAAATGTTTCAGGGCCATGGGTTTGCGATCACGGGGCGGCTGCGCGATCTGGGCGTCCAGCCCTCGCTCGGGGTCGATCTTGAGTCCTGCATCAGCGGCGATATGTTCACCGTTGCACGCATGGCTCTCGCATCACAGAAGGCTTTTGATAATGCGCGTGCGAAGTCTCGCGATGGAAAGCTGCCCGACACCGGTACGATTACGGCGCGCGAAGCGCTGAGCTGGATCACGGTCGAAGGCGCCCGCATGCTCAAGATGCAAAACCAGATCGGATCGCTCACCCCCGGAAAGCAGGCCGATCTCATCATGGTCCGGGCGACTGATCTCAATATGCAGCCCATGCACGACCCGGTCGCCACGCTGGTCACCCAGGCGAGCCTCGCCAACATCGATTCGGTCATGATCGCAGGCGATTTCCTCAAGCGAGATGGGCGGATGGCATTCAGTGCGCTAGCCGATCGCCAGCACCAGCTGGCGGTCTCGGGGCAGCGCATCATGCGTGAGCTTGAGGCCAGGCTGCAGACTGCTGCACACTGAACAACCGTTCGCTGCGCAAGCGGCGTACTGCCAGACCCGTTTAATCACCACAGGAGGAGCCATGAAAACGAACCGTAGAGAAGCGCTAAAACCACTTCTCGCCGCCGCTGGCGCACCGTTGTTATCCATGCCGTTCGCGGACAGCGCGCTGGCCCAGTCTGGCGCGCCAGTGCGCGTGGGGGGCACGCTCGCCCTCACCGGCCCATTATCGGCAACCGCCATGATTCACAAACTCACCGGCGAAATTTATGTCGAGCAGCTCAACAAGCGCGGCGGACTTCTGGGGCGCCCGGTCGAATGGGTGCTGAAAGATGATCAGTCGAAGCCCGATCTCGCCCGCACGCTTTACGAGCAACTCGTGACGGTCGACAAGGTTGATTTGCTGATTGGCCCCTATGCGACAGCCAACATTTTGTCGGCCATGGGGGTTGCCCAGCGATACGGAAAAATTCTGGTTCATCACACCTTTGGCATCCCCAGCCTTGCCAAGTACGACATGCACTTCCCAACCTGGGCAACCGGCCCAACGCCGGAAAGTTCGGGCCCGACCATGGTGCTTGATGCGCTAGCCGCTGGCCCCAAGGCTCCGAAGACGATTGCGATCGTCACCTCCAAGTTTCCGTCAGTGCATTTCATGTCGGTCGGCGCGCGCGACGTCGCGAAGAAACGGGGGCTTCAGGAGGTGTTGTGGCTGGAGTGGGAGTTCGGTAACCGCGACTTCGGCGCAATTGCCAGCCGGCTGAAAGCCGCACGCCCAGACTTTATCTGGGGCGGTGTCATCGCACTGGAAGGCATGCTTTTGCTCGACGCCATGAAGAAGATCGATTACTCGCCGCCCACCATGTTCCATTTTCTGCCGTCCCCGGGTCCGATGATCAAGTCGCCCGACGGCAACCTTGGGCTTGCAATGACCATCTTCGAGCAACACGAGCCCATGATGAAGAACACCGGGGCAGTCGAATTTTCGAAGGTCTTCAACGAGCGGGCCGCCAAGGCATCGCTCCCGGACACATCGGTCGACACGCAGGCAGCGGCGTCCTACTCCGCATGGCAGGTGTTTGAGACCGCTGTCAACGCCACCAAGTCACTGGATGACAAGACCCTTTCCGCATGGCTCAAGAAGAACACGGTCAATACCATTCAGGGCGCCATGCGTTTTGATGGGGTCAACAATTACGGAGACGATCTCACCAAGCTCAAGCAGGTTCAGAACGGAGAGTGGGTGGTTGTCTGGCCCAGACCCTTTGCCAAGCCAGGCACCACGCTCAGGACACCCTGAGCGATGCACATGCCCAGCCTCGAACTGCTCGGACAGTCCCTGCTGTCCGGGCTGTTCATAGGGGGCCTCTACGGCCTGCTCGGACTTGGTTTGAGCCTGTCCTGGGGAATGCTGCGCCAGATCAATCTGGCGCACTTTGCCCTCGCCTTTCTGGGCGCTTACCTCACCTATCAGCTGTCCGAGGATTTCAAGCTGGATCCGTTTCTCACCATGATCATCATCGTGCCCGGCTTCTTCTTGATCGGGATGGCGATGCACTGGGTGTTTGCACGGTTCAAGGTCACGCCGTTCAATTCGCTCCTGGTGACCTTCGGTCTCACCGTCATCATCGAAAGTGTGATCCAGTGGATCTGGTCGGCCGACTATCGCAAGCTCGAGTCTGCATACAGCGATATCAAGTTTCAGGTCGGCCAGCTGTTTTTCCCGCTACCTGAACTCATGACGCTGCTGATCGCGGTTGCGCTGTCTCTCGCAACCTGGGGGCTCCTGCGTTACACCGCACTTGGGAAAGCCATGCGGGCCATGTCCGAAAACCCGCGCATGGCTGCTGCCTTCGGCATCAATGAGCCGATGCTGGCGCTGGTGTTATCGGGCGCGGCTTCTGCCTTTGCTGGCGTGGCAGGGGCTTGCCTCGCACTGAGTTTCACGCTAGCCCCCTCGCAGATCTACGCCTGGGTAGGCGTAGTGTTTTCCGCAGTGATGATAGGCGGCCTGGGTAACCCGCTGGGTCCACTGGTGGCCGGAATCGTAATCGGTCTGTCAGAAGCAGCCACCATGGCTGTCACCGCCCCAGCGTGGGCGCCATTGGTCTCGTTCTCGCTACTGATTGCGGTATTACTGCTTCGCCCGGGCAAGGCCTGACATGGACCGACGCGTTATTGCGGGTTTTTGGGTGATTCTGCCGCTGCTTGCGGCAGTCCCGCTTTTGAAACTGCCCGCGTTTTACGAAACCTTCCTGTATCTGGTGCTGCACTGGATCGTGCTCGCTACGTCCTGGAACATTCTGTCTGGCTACTCCGGCTATTTCTCGTTCGGTCACGGCGCGTTCTTTGGCGTTGGCATCTACACCACTGCAGTTCTGGCCGGTAAGCTCGACTGGCCCTTCCTCGCCACGCTGCCAGTCGCGGGTCTGGTGGCGGCTGTTTTCGGCGTGGCCCTGGGCGCCATTGTGTTTCGGCTCCGAAGTTTGCGCGGCGAGCTTTTCGGACTGCTAACGCTTGCTATCACTTTTGTGATCGGCACGATCATTCTCAATACCCCGATCGATGGTGGTCCGGGCGTTTATCTGTCGGCAGTCCCGATTCCAGCAATCGGTCCCACACCCTCCGGCAGCTTCTACCTGATCATTCTCGCGCTGGCCGCGGTCATGCTCTGGGTTGCCTACTGGATTTATTGTGATCGGCTAGGCTCAGCGCTTTTTGCGATACACGATGATGAGGACGTGGCCGAGGTTCAGGGGGTCCCCACCTATCGCTACAAGCTGATCGCCTTTGGCATTTCATGTGCCTTCGCTGGCGTGGCCGGTGGGATTCACTCCGTGTTCGTGTCCTATGTGACGGTGGGAGAGGTATTCAATATCGTCGTTCCGCTCAACGTCGTGCTGATGAGCGTGCTGGGTGGTTCGCGCCACTGGTTTGGACCTGCGGTGGGCGCCACAGTGATCACAGCGCTCCTTTATTCCTTTACCGCTGGTGACTTCGCCGTGGCAGGGCGTGCCACCATCGGGCTCATCCTGATCATCGTCATCCTGTTCATGCCACAGGGTATTATGGGACAGCTACTTCGTTGGTGGCGCATGCGCCAGTCAGCGCCCAAGCCCCTCCCGGAACCGCTGTCGCCGCCGCCCATCACCCGTCAGGGTCAGGACGGCGACCTGATTCTTTCTGTCAACCATGTCACCAAACAGTTCACCGGCGTACGGGCGCTGAACGATGTGAGCCTCGATGTCAGACGGGGTGAAATCCTCGGCCTGGTCGGGCCCAATGGTTCCGGCAAGTCAACGATGGTCAACGTGATAAGCGGCCTCTATAAACCCGAGCATGGCAGCGTGGTCTTTAGCGGTACCGATCTCGTACTGCAGCCCGCCTATCAGGCAGCGCACTCAGGCATTGCCCGCACCTATCAGATCCCGCGTCCGTTTGTTACGCTGACAGTGCTCGAGAACGCCACTCTTGCCGGCATGTTTGGTGGTCGGCAACTTTCGCGGACCCAGGCTGAGCGCCAGGCCATGCACTGGCTTGAGTTCGTCGGCCTGGCCGAGCGCGCCCGGGCGCTCCCTACCGAGCTCAATCTTCATCAGCGGAAATTCCTTGAGCTCGCGCGAGCGCTTGCATCGGCGCCGCAGCTTGTTCTGCTCGACGAGGTTCTCGCCGGTCTTACGCCGTCGGAAATCAACAGCGCGATCACCCTGGTGCGGGAGATTCGAAACCGCGGCTCGACCGTGGTGTTTATTGAACACAACATGCGCGCGGTACTCGAGCTTTGCGAGCGCCTGATCGTGCTCAATTATGGCCAGATCATCGCGAGCGGTGACCCCCGGAAAGTCATCGCTGATCCCGAGGTCATCAGTGCTTATCTTGGAACCCCCCATGAAGCCGGCCGCTAACTCCCCCAGACTTCTGAGCGTTGAAAGCGTCAATGTTTCTTACGGCGACGCACCTGCCCTGTGGGATATGACGCTGCACGTCGACGAAGGCGAGCTTGTGTCGGTGGTGGGCCCCAATGGCGCTGGCAAGACCACGCTTATCAATACGATCATGCGTTTGCTTCCCGTTCGCTCCGGGCGCATCGTGCTGCGCGGCGAAGACGTCACACGGATGACGGCGACCCAGATGTGCAACCGCGATGTGTCAATTGTTCCTGAGGGGCGCTTGCTGTTCGGGCAAATGACTGTCGAGGAGAATCTGGATATCGGCGCTTATCGGTCGCTCGCCCGCTCGCGACGCGCCGAAACGATGGAGCGTGTGTTTGGGCTATTCCCCATTCTCAAGGAACGCCGCTGGCAGCTGGCCGGCACCCGGTCGGGCGGCCAGCAGCAGATGGTGGCGTTCGGTCGTGCCCTGATGGCACACCCCAGGCTACTTCTGATCGACGAGCCCTCGCTCGGGCTTGCGCCCTCGGTAGTGGAGCAGGTTTTCCAGGCGATCCACGAAATTCATCGGTCGGGCGTATCGATTTTGCTGATCGAGCAGAACGCGGTCCGTGCGCTTGAGGCGGCTAGCCGTGCCTATGTGCTCGAGGGCGGTCGAATCGTTACCGAGGGCGACCCGCAAACCCTCATAGCTCAGCCCGCTATCCGGGCAGCCTATTTGGGCGAGGCGGTTCACGCCTAGTAGGCATTCCCCGCTGCCACTGGGGTTAAAATCCGCATCCAGTTGCTTCCGCCTGTCCGTTTTTTCTGCCGTTTAAAGCCCTTGCCGAGGTGATCGTGAGTTACTCCCTGCCCGCCCGATACGATCATGTCGGGAGTTTTCTTCGCCCCAAATATCTGCTTGAGGCGCGCGATCGCAAAGCCAAAGGGGAGATCGGTGCCGATGAACTGCGGAAGGTTGAAGACCGAGCCATCTGCGAGATCATCGCGTTTCAGAACGACGTGGGGTTGAAAGCCATCACCGACGGCGAATTTCGCCGCACCTGGTTTCACATCGATTTTCTTGAACAGCTGAGCGGTGTTGCCACCGACATCCCGGTGGCGCTTCTCAACCCGGATGGCTCCAAGCAATTCGCACCGCCAGGAATCAGGGTGGTAGATCGAATTCGTCACACCCAAAATATTCAGGTTGATGACTTCAATTACTTGAAGGCTCACCTGCCCACAGGCACGCGTGCCAAGGTCACTATTCCGTCGCCCACCATGCTCCACTTTCGTGGCGGCCGGGGCGGAATCAGCAAGGCCGCCTACCCGGAACTCGATCCATTTTTTTATGATGACGTGGCAAGTGCCTACGGCGACGAGCTTCAAGCCCTCGCAGCGGCCGGCTGCGACTACGTGCAGATGGACGACACCAATCTCGCCTACCTCTGTGATGAGAAGATGCGCGAGGCCGCTCGCAGCCGGGGCGACGATCCCAACGAACTTCCCAACCGCTATGCCGACTTCATCAACAAGGTCTTGGCACGAAAGCCTGCGGGCATGACGATGGGCATTCACTTGTGCCGCGGTAATTTCAAAAGCACGCATTTCGCGGCTGGAAACTATGAGCCAGTGGCCGAGGCGCTGTTATCCCGCATGAATGTCGACGCCTATTTTCTCGAGTACGACGACGACCGTAGCGGCGATTTCCGGCCTCTGCGCTTCCTTCCCAAAGGCAAGATCGTGGTGCTGGGGCTGGTTACCACCAAGTTTGGGGCCATGGAAACCAAGGACGCACTCAAGCGCCGAATTGACGAGGCTGCGCGCTATGTGCCGCTCGATCAGCTGGCACTCTCGCCGCAGTGCGGCTTTTCGAGTACGGTGCACGGCAACGATATCGCGGTGGAGGATCAGCGTAGCAAACTGCGACTGGTCATTGAGACCGCCAACGAAGTCTGGCACTGACAAGCTTCAATTGAACCGGGGCCCAGGCCCCGCCCACAGGAGACGACGATGACGCCTATCAACATCCCCTTTGCGCGCATTGCGCTCGCCGCCGGACTTTCGCTTGCTGCGGGCACTGCCGTCGCACAGGAGACCCTCCTCAAGTTTCATCATATGTGGCCCACCGTTGGCATGGGGCACAAGCGGGTGGTCGCGCCCTGGTGCGAGAAGATCGCTCAAGAATCCAACAACCGCCTTCGTTGCCAGATCCTGCCGGCCATGACCGGTGGCGGCACGCCCGCTCAACTCGTTGACCGCTTGAAAGACGGAGTTGATGAGCTGACGGTGACCCTGCCTGGCTACACACCAGGACGGTTTCCGATCATGGAGGCCTTCGAGCTTCCCTTCATGACCAATTCGGCTGAGGTCGCGTCGGCGGCCGCCTGGGAATATCTTCTCAAACACGGCGCCAAGGAGTTCCCAGGATCGAAAGTGCTCGCCACGTGGGTTCACGATCCAGGCTTCATCAGCACCTCGGGCAAGGCGATCAACCGCCTGGAAGACTTCAGGGGCCAGAAGATCCGAGCGGCCAGCCGCCAGTCTTCGAAGCTGCTCGCACGCCTTGGCGCCACGCCCGTCGGCATGCCAATCACTGCAGTAGCCGACGCCATGAATAAGGGCACGATCGACGGTTTCCTCACGGCCTGGGAGATCATTCCGCCGTTCAAGCTCCAAGAGGTAAGCAAGTTTCACACAGAGATCGACAACAACCGGCCAGCGCTCTTCACCGCCGGCTTTGTGTTCATGATGAACGAAGCCAAGTTCGAGGCACTGGCCCCTGACCTGAAAGCGATCATCAGTCGTAACAGCGGCGCAGAATTGTCCCGCACCATCGGCCGTTACTGGGACGAGGCGACCGCAGCCGGCCGTGCCGCCGCCAAGGAGCGCGGAAATACCTTCATTGCCATCAGCGCCGCCGAAACCGACCGTTGGATCAAGGCTGCGGAGCCACTTTATGAAGAGTGGATCGCCGACATGGACAAGAAGGGATTACCCGGCAAGCAGATGCTCCAGGATGCACGCGACCTGATCGTCAAGTATTCCAAGGCTCGCTGACGCCCGATTCCCGGGCTAAGCGGTGCGGGCGCCCTGGCGGCGCCCGTTCCCTTTTTAAGCCAGACTCCTTTTCATCATGCTCACATCGCTCTCCAATGCTTTTGGCCTTGCCGGATCAGGCGTTGCGCTGGCGGTGGGCTTCATGACCACGACCAGTGTGATCCTGCGGGCGGTTTGGGATATGCCGATTCCGGGTGATGTCGAGATCACCCAGGTTGGTATCGCACTAGCCATTTCGCTCTGTCTGCCGGTGTGCCAGTTGCGTCGAGCAAATATTCTGGTGGACTTCTTTACACAGCGCTGCAAAGGTCGAACACGACAAATGCTGGATGGCGCTGGCTGCTGGCTGCTGGTCGTGATGTACGGGCTCCTCGCCTGGCGAACAGCGGTGGGTGCGGCGTCGGTCAAACAGGCTGGCGAGACCACCATGATCCTGTCAGTTCCCATGTGGTGGGCCTACGCGTCGCTCGCTCCGGGGCTTGCGCTGGCGGCGCTGATCGCCCTGATTCAGGGTTGGAAAATGCTGTCAGGCATGCTGCCGCCTGATGACAACAACGAGCCGGGTGCCTTCCGTTGAGCGCGATGGCCGCTCAGGTCGGTCTCGTCATGTTTGGCGCCATGCTGCTCATGATGGCAATCCGGATTCCGATCGCAGTCGCCATGTTCCTGCCGGGCGCGATCGGTTATCTCGTCATGACCGACGCTGGCAATACGCTCAACCTGCTCAAGGGGAGCGCGGTTGCACGGCTCACGGTCTATGACCTCAGCGTGATTCCGCTCTTTTTGCTGATGGGTCAATTTGCCTCAAAGGGTGGATTGAGTCGCGATCTTTTCCTCGCCACCTCCGTACTGGTGGGACATGTGCGGGGTGGCCTCGCCATGGCGTCGATTCTGTCGGCAGGTGCGTTCGGTGCGGTGTGCGGGTCTTCAGTCGCCACGTCGGCCACCATTACCCAGGTGGCCTATCCTCAGATGCGAGCCCATGGCTACAGCGGACGTCTGGCCACGGCCACCCTCGCCACGGGCGGCACCCTGGGCATCCTGATTCCACCCTCGGTTCCGCTAGTGGTTTACGCGATTCTCACCGAGCAAAATATTGCCAAGCTATTCGCCGCTGCCATGGTGCCTGGCATCCTCGCCATGCTGGGATATATCGTGGTGGTCGCGCTTTACGCGCGTGCGCGGCCCGACATGGCGCCGTCAAGCGAGCGGCTCAGCTGGCGCAACAAGATACCGGCCCTCCTGGCGGTCTGGCCGATTGCATTGCTATTCATGGTCGTGTTTGGCGGCATCTACTCCGGGCTCTTTTCGCCTACCGAGGGCGCTGCAGTAGGCGCCACCATGACGCTGGTGGTCGGTCTCGCCAGGCGTGAATTGACGCTCGCTGGAATTCAGGAATCCCTGGTGTCGACAGCAGAAACCACTGGTATGGTGTTCATGATTTTTCTCGGCGCCGACATGATGAACGCGACACTCGCGCTCACTGAAATGCCGAAATTTATCGCGCAGTGGGTCACTCAGTTGCCAGTGCCCGACTTGACGATCGTGATGGCGATCATGCTGCTCTACGTGCTGCTTGGGTGTGTGATGGACGAACTCTCCATGCTGCTCCTCACCATTCCGGTGATCTTTCCGGCAGTCATGGGGCTTGAGCTTTGGGGTCTGAAATATGAAGCCAAGGCTCTTTGGTTCGGCATCCTGGTGCTGATGACGGTGGGTATCGGGCTGATCGCGCCCCCCATAGGACTCAATGTTTACGTGGTCAACAACCTCGCACGTGACGTTCCCATGTCTGAAACTTACCGGGGGGTCATGCCCTTCCTGGTCTGGGACGCCACACGATGCGTCCTGTTGCTGTTTTTCCCCAGCCTTTCGCTCTGGCTGGTGCGGCAGCTTTTCTGAAGGAGTTCCTCATGAACGTGATTGACAGCTTTCGCCTGAACGGTTGCCGAGCACTGGTCACAGGCTCATCAATGGGTATCGGACTTGCCATCGCAGAGGCTCTGGCATCCGCTGGTGCGCATGTGGTCCTCAATGCACGAAACGCCCAGCGCCTCGATACCGCCCGAGCGCAATTAGATGCCAAGGGCATGTCGGTGTCGGCGGAATGTTTCGACGTAACCGATTCAGGCTCGGTTCGCGAGGCGGTTACACGAATTGACTCGCAGGGTCCGATCGATATTCTGGTGAACAACGCCGGCATACAGATTCGTGCCCCGCTGGATCAATTTGATGATGACGACTGGCGCCGCCTGATGGCAACTAATCTCGATAGCGTCTACTACGTGAGCAAGGCCGTTGCTCAGGGCATGATTACCCGAAAACGTGGCTCAATCATTAACATCTGTTCGGTTATGAGCGAGGTCTCGCGCCCGACGGTCGCCCCCTACACGGCAAGCAAGGGCGGGGTGAAGATGCTCACCAAGGCAATGGCCAGTGACTGGGGTCCACACGGCATTCGAGTCAACGGGATCGGTCCGGGTTTTTTCAAGACCGAGCTCAATGAGCGCCTGGTGAATGACCCGCAGTTCAGCAATTGGCTTGTCGGCCGCACACCCAGCCGTCGTTGGGGTGATCTTGAAGACCTGGGGCCCGCAGCGGTGTTCCTGGCAAGCGATGCATCTCGTTTCGTGAACGGGCACGTGCTTTATGTGGACGGTGGGGTTACCGCCGCGCTCTGATCTCCAACCGCCACGCGCCAGCGCACGCGCGGCATCGCGGCCATCAGGCTCTGGGTATAAGTGTGGCGCGGGGCCTCCCAGACGGAGGGATTATCGCCCTTCTCTACGAACCGGCCGTCGCGCATCACCACCACCCTGTCCGACATCCGCCGTACCACTGCCAAGTCGTGCGAGATAAACCGGTAGGCGAGCCCCAGATCCCGCTTGAGTTCAAGCAACAAATCGAGGATCTGGGCTTGAATCGATACGTCGAGTGCGGAAACCGGCTCATCAAGCACAAGAAGCGCGGGCTTCAGCAGCAATGCCCCCGCCATACCGATGCCCTGGCGCTGCCCACCCGATAAATCAATGGGATATCGGCTTCGCGAATCGGCTGGCAACCCAACCCGTTCAATGAGTCGGTCGATACGAAGCGCCCGGGCGCTTGCATCCCCAAACTGGTTAACCACCAGCACCGTGTCCAGGATCCGACCAACCGACTGGCGCGGGTTCAGTGAGCCATAGGGATCCTGGAACACCATTTGAACGCGTTGCCTCAAGGTGCCCAACTCACGTTCAGGCAGCGAACCCACCTCAGTGCCTTCCAAGTAAATGGTTCCGGCATGGTGGGCAATGAGGCGCACCAATGCACGTGCAAGGGTTGATTTGCCGCAGCCACTCTCACCGATGAGGCCCAGGGTCTCGCCTGCCGCGATCGAAAAAGATACGCCGTCGACCGCGTTTGTGCGCGCTGACCGCGTTCGCGGATACGCCACCACCAGCCGGTCGGTCCGTAACAGCGGAGTCTCTTCGCGCGGCAGAGCCGGCATCACGCGTCCTTGAGGCGCAACCGGCGCCGGCTGACAATGCAAAGATGCCGCAAGCAGCTGGCGGCTGTAGTGATGGGCTGGCGCTTCAAACAGGCGCTGTGTGGACGCCTCCTCGACCAGCGAACCATCCAGCATCACCAGCACGCGATCCGCGTATTCGGCAACGACCCCGAGGTCATGCGTGATCAGAAGGAGTGCCATACCAAGCTCGCGCCGCAGGCGATCGAGCAGGGCGAGAACCTGCGCCTGAACCGTGACATCGAGTGCGGTAGTGGGTTCGTCTGCAATCAGTAACTGGGGCCCACAGGCGATCGCGATGGCGATCATCACCCGTTGCCGCTGGCCCCCGGACAGCTGGTGCGGATAGTTATCAAAACGGCGAACGGGTTCAGCGATCTGAACCCGTTCGAGCAGTTCCACCGCACGGCGGCGAGCCGCCTCACGCGAAAGGCGTCCATGCGCACGCAGCACTTCGACAATCTGATCACCCACCCGATGCACGGGATTGAGCGAACTCATCGGTTCCTGAAAAATCATCGAAATTGACCGACCACGAAGCCCCCGCATGTCGGCCGCTGACAGCTCAGGAAGGTGTCGACCAGCAAACCGGATCTGCCCCGTGCAAGCTGCCGAATCGGGAAGGAGTCGCATCAGCGCAAGCGCAGCCGTCGACTTGCCACAGCCAGACTCCCCCACCAGCGCAACCGACTCACCCTCTGCAATCGAAAAATCAAGCCCGCGAACGGCCTGCTCACGCCCCGTGGCTGATCGGAAGCTCACGCGTAGATCTCGAACCGCCAGAAGGGGTTCTAGTGCGCTCAACGTCGAAGCCTTGGGTTGAATGCGTCATTAAGGCCGTCACCCACCAAATTGAGCGCGAGCACGCTCAGCAGAATTGCAATACCCGGCGCGGCGCTAAGGTACCAGGCCGTTCTCAGAAATTCACGGCCCTCGCCCACCATCCGCCCCCAGGACACGATGTTCGGGTCACTGAGTCCGAGAAACGACAACGCGGACTCCATCAGAATCGCAGTTGCGACCAGCACTGAGCCCGTGACAATCACCGGGGGCGACGCATTCGGTAGGATTTCACTAAAGATGATTCGCGAGTGCCCGTAACCCTGCGCGCGCGCGGCGAGAACAAACTCGCGTTCGCGAAGGCTCCTGAACTCAGCTCGCACGAGGCGAGCGATCACCGGCCAGGAGGCTAGGCCGATCGCAAATACCACCACAGTTGCCGACGGGCGTCCGATGGTGACCAGTACGATCACGAGCAGAAATGACGGAACCGTCTGAAATAGCTCGGTGATCCTGACCAGTACATCATCCAGCCAACCACCAAAATATCCGCCTACCGCCCCCACCACGACGCCGATTGCCACACTCAGCACGGCCGCGATGAGCCCGACGAGCAGCGAAATACGGGCGCCATGGGCGATACCGGCAAGCACATCCCGGCCCATCGAGTCGCTTCCTAGCGGGTGGGCCCAAGTCTCGCCCGGCCAGAGGAGCGGCTGCGCCACCATCGCCAGGGGATCCCCGGGGTAGATCCAGGGAGCGAGCAACCCGAGCGCGACGACCATCGCCAAAAGAAGCAGTCCCGTCATGGCGACCGGATCACGGACAAACGCGGCCAGCGTGGGGCGGCGCAACGCGAGCGGCGCGCGATCGCCCGGCAATCCGGCGGCCGAGCTCATCGTGCTTCCACCCTTGGGTCGAGCAGCAGTTGCAGCAGGTCCGCCGCAAGATTGGCAGCGATGACGAGCATTGAACTGATGAGAAGAATGCCCAGCAGCACAATGTGGTCACGCGCCATCACCGATTCAAAGGCAAGTCGCCCCAGGCCTGGCCAGCCGAACACCGACTCGATTACCACCGCGCCTCCCAGCATCGCGCCGAGGTGAAGTCCGGCAACCGTGACGACCGGAATCAGCGCATTTCTCAGAACATGGCACATCGTTACCCGCCACGGATGGAGACCCTTGGCGTGAGCGGTCCGGACAAAGTCCAGCCGACTCACTTCGAGAAACGCGGCGCGGGTGAGCCGGGCGAAGATCGCCACATAGAACGCTGCCATCGTGAGCGCTGGCAGCACCAGATAGCGTGCCCGGTCAAGCACCCAGTCGAGTCCGCGCAGGTCAGCGCCAATGGTGGCTGTACCACCTGACGGAAGCCAGCCCAGTAAGACCGAAAACACCACGATGGCCATCAGCGCGAGCCAAAATCCGGGGGTGCTGTAGAGCACCAACGCGAGCAGGCTCAACAACCGGTCGGGCCAGCGGCCTGCCCACACGCCCATGGCGGTTCCCATCAGCAAGCCCGTGATGAACGCGAACGTGAGCGCTGCCCCCATCAGAAGAAGCGTATTGCCCAGGCGCGAGGCGATGAGTTCGGAGACCGGCAGATTGAAACGGGGCGAATACCCCAGGCTCGATTGGGCGAGGTTACCCAGATAGGCGAGCAGCTGCTGGAGAACGGGCACATCGAGCCCGAAGCGCTCACGAAGCTGCGCCATCATTTCTGCGGTAGCCGAGCCGGATTCTGCAGCCAGCACCTGTGCCGCATCGCCGGGGACGGCCTGAAGCAGGAGAAAGTTGAGCAGAACGATACCCAGAACCGCAGGCAGCGCCTGAAGCAGCGTTCGACAGATGATGCGCAGGGCGGGAGGAAGGTTCATGTCGCTCTGAAGTACCGGAAAGCAACGCGATCCTGCGTAGCTGCCGAGAAAAAATTATACTGGTTGGGATTACAGGGAGAACACTATGCGCATTACCCGGCTCACCCGCCTCATCGGCCAAGCCGGACTGGTTGCAGTCACTGCCAGCTTCCTCGGCATGGCATCGGCGCAGCCTCGTCACGGAGGAACGCTCAACTGGATCGTCAATCCAATTCCCACCTCGCTGGTGCCCATCAACACGTCAGCGGGCGGCAACACCGACATTGGCCCGAAGGTCGTCGAGGGGCTGCTCAGCTACGACATGGATCTTCGGCCAAAACCGTTGCTCGCCACCGCCTGGAGCGTGAGTGCCGATGGCCTTCAGTATCGATTCGAACTACGTCGGGGCGTCAAGTGGCACGATGGCAAAGATTTCACGTCCGCCGACGTGAGCTTTTCCATTAATGCACTGAAGCAGTTTCACCCGCGCGGGCGCGGCACCTTTGCAAGCGTTACCGAAGTTCGTACTCCCGACCCGCATACCGCGATCATCGTAATCGACAAGCCCGCGCCGGCCATGCTGACCGCGTTTGCCTCCGCAGAATCCCCGATCGTGCCGCGCCATTTGTACGAGGGCACCGACATCGCCACCAACAAGCACAATCGCGAACCGGTGGGCACGGGGCCGTTCCGTTTCAAGGAGTGGGTACAGGGAAGCCACGTAGTGCTAGAACGCAACCCCGACTACTGGGACAAACCCAAGCCCTACCTTGACCGCATCGTGGTCCGCTTCCTTCCCGATCCGGTGGCACGAGCCGCCGCGCTCGAGTCGGGCGAAGTCGATCTGGGCAACGCCGTGATTCCGCTCTCTGAAGTGGCTCGCTTTGGGAAGTTGCCGCGTCTGGTGGTCGACTCCGCGCAATGGCCCTACTGGGGCAACCATCAGCAGGTTTATTTCAACCTTGACAGCCCAGTTGTTAAAGACATCAACGTTCGTCGTGCCATCGCGCAGGCAATCGACGTCAATGCATACAACAACGTGGTGTGGTTTGGCTACGGAAAGGTGACAGGCTCGATCATCGGGCAGGCCATGACGCGTTACCACGATTCGTCGATCCGTCATCAGCCTTTCGACCCCAAGGCGGCGGAAGCCGCGCTCGATGCAGCCGGACTCAAGCGTGGGGCAAACGGCGTCCGCTTCAAGCTTCGTCTGCTGTACAACCCGTTTCTCGAGCGTCGTACGGCCGACTTTATCCGGCAGTCGCTCGCCCGAGTCGGCGTTGATGCTGAGATCGAGGCCTATGACTTCGCCACCTACACGCGCAAGGTCTACACCGAGCGCGCCTTCGATATGACCGCTGAAAGCCTTCTGAACCTGTTCGATCCCACAGTGGGTGTGCAGCGGGTATTCTGGTCGAAGAATTTCAAGATCGGCCTGCCCTTCTCGAACGCGGCTCACTATCAGAACCCGGAAGCTGACCGTCTGCTTGAGGCTGCCGCGATTGAAACCGATGAAAAGCGCAGGCGCGACCTGTTCGTCAACCTCCAGCGTGTCGTGGCTGCAGATATTCCATCAATCGAATTCGGCGCCAACCCCAACATCACGATTGCCGCCCGCAAGGTGAAGAACTACTCCACCACGGCTGAAGGCGCGCGGGGGAGCTTTGCCGACCTGTACCTCGAGCCCTGAGCCTCTTCGGCCGCTGGAATCACCTCCTGTGGCAGCCGACATCGACCGCAGCCGTGCCTCACGCCTGATGGCTGAGCGCGGAGTCGATGCTCTGCTGCTAGCCAAACCCGAGTCATTTCGTTGGGCGACAGCCGCCCCCCCCGGGGTGGCGGCATTTTTCCGGCGGGCTGGCGCAGCGCTCGCGCTGATTCCAGCAGATACCGGTGCACCCGTTGGGGCGGTATGCACCGAACTTTTTGGCCCGGCAACACGTGCTGCCTTGGGTGAATGCAACGTCTTCACTCACCCCGACTGGGTTGAAACCGCTGACTTCCGCCCCTGGAATGACGTGTCGCTCGGTGCAGCACAGGTCACCGCACACGCGCACCGCGCTGCCGGCCGCGCGCCTGGCTTTAGCCGACCTGCTGCGTATGACGCGTCGGCTGCCTTCGCCGCGCTTGCGCGACTTCTCAGCGCCCGAGGCTTGCAACGCGCCCGTATCGGACTTGACCTTGATTTCTGGCCCGCCGCCGACTTCGCCTGGCTTCAGCACTCACTGCCAGGCCCGCGCTGGGCCGATGCCGGAGAAACCATCGCGTTGATCAAGGCGGTTAAATCAGCCCGCGAAATTGATTGTCTTCAACGCGCCGCGCAGCTAGCCGAATCGGGCATGCATGAAGCGCTCGCCGCAGTCATGCAAGGCGTTCACCGCAGCGAGATCGCCGCCGCCTGGCAGGTGGGCGTCCACCAGCATGCTGCCAGCACAGGCTGGAAACTCTCAGGTCAGTGGGAATACATCACGGTCGGCCCCCTTCCATGGCAGGGAGGCGGGCAGATCACCCCGGGCGACGTGCTCAAGTTCGATGTAGGCTGCCTCGTGGATGGCTACAGCTCCGACAGCGGCCGTACGTTCACGCTGGGGCAGGCGCGACCACGCGCCGCACAGATCATGGACGCCCTCAGTGATGCTTTTGAGGCGGGCCTCGAGCAGTTGCGACCGGGGCGGCTGTTCAGCGATGTGCACGCAGCCGCAACGCAGGCCATGCGACGCGCAGGGTTCAACACCTTCAGCCGTGGCCACTGGGGGCACAGCCTCGGACACGACACTTTCTGCGAGGTGCCGCCCTTTATTGCCGCGCAGGCTCATCTGCCCATCGAGACGGGTATGGTCCTCGCCTTCGAAACCCCGTTTTACGCCGATGGCGAAGGGGGTTTCATCATTGAGGACCAGTTTCTGATCACCGACCAGGGGCCAGCCCCCGCGTGGTCGCTGCCGCGCAAACTGCGCGAATTACCCCGCTAACCCCGACAGGAGTTCGTCCATGACCACCGCTCGCCTGAGTGCACGGGTTGCATTCGTTTTCGCAGCCTTGTGCACTGGTTCAGCCATGGCGCAGAACTGGCCCAGCCGCCCAATCCGGTTGCTGGTGCCGCTCGCTGCGGGAAGCACCGCCGACATCATTTCGCGGGCCGTCGGTACCGAGCTGTCCCGCACCCTGAGTCAACCGGTGGTGGTAGAGAACAAACCGGGTGCCGGCGGCACCATCGCCATGGCCGAGGTTGCACGATCAGCCCCTGATGGGTACACCATCAGCTTTGCGTCGCAAGGCACGCTGGTCTTCAACCAGGCGCTTTATGAAAAGCCTGGCTATGACTCCATCAAAGACTTCGCAACCATCCGCTTTGTGGGCGGGGTTTCCAACGTGATGATCGTTCCGCCGGGAGCCACAGCGTCCCGCCCGGCCGATGTCATCACCCTGGCCAAAGCCAAGCCCGGCGCCCTCACCTTTTCTTCTGGCGGAAGCGGCACCAGCCATCACCTGTCTGGCGTGTTGTTCGGTCGCATGACGGGAACCGAGCTTATTCACGTGCCGTACAAGGGCGCGCCTCAAGGCATTCTGGCGGTGATGTCGGCAGAGGTAAACATGGGCTTCTTCAATACGCCCACGGTCATCAGCCAGATCCGCGAGAACAAGCTCAAACCATTGGCCGTCACCAGCCTCAATCGGTCACCGCTTCTTCCTGATGTTCCCACGCTCGACGAATTGGGCGTGAAAGGCTATGAAGTCAACACCTGGTTCGGGTTTGTGTCACGCGCCGGCACACCGACCGATATCGTAGAGCGCCTGCACGGCGAAATCGGCAAGGTGCTCGATGAGCCCGCGCTTCGTGGCAGGCTCGCTCAGCAAGGCTTCGAGCTCGCGCCCGCCATGAGTCCAGCGCAGTTCGCGACAATCGTAAGCGATGATCTCGCGAGGTGGGTGCCGCTGGTCCGGGCTTCGGGCGCAAAGGTTGACTGAGCTTATTGAGGGCACGACGCTGCTGAACGTATCGTGACCGGCCGCTTGAGCGGTCGGCCTAAGCGGTCGGCCTAAGCGGTCGGCGCTCTGAGCGGTTCAGAGTCCGACCGACTGTCTGACCAATTTACCCAGATCACGGCGCAGTCGTTCGCGGGTCGCGGTGTGCGTCCGCGACCGGTTGAGATTCACGAGTTCCCAGGGATCGGTCTCGAGGTCGTAGAGCTCGTCGAGTTCGCTGCCCTGACCACGATTGACCCAGTGAATGTATTTGTATCTCTCGGTCCGTACTGCCTTGTAGCTCATTCCCACCAGCCAAGGCATTGCGTTTTCGGCCCAGTACTCCACCAGCAGCGAGCGGCGCAGCCGGACCCGCGACGAGGCGAACATGGGAAGCAGCGAGCGACCCTGAATCTGGGGCCCGGGCTTGCCACCCGCCAGTTCGATCAGCGTGGGCGCAATGTCCTGACAGATCACCAGACCGTCCCGGCGAGACCCCGCCCGGATCGCAGGCGGATAGCGAACCGCAAACGGCGAACGGATACCCGCCTCGTAGGCGAAACGACGTTCCGGACCTAGCCCATGCTCGCCAAAAAAATAACCGTTATCACCCAGAAACACGATGCAGGTATTGTCGAGTTCGCCTCGTGCTTCAAGCGCATTGAGGAGGGCTCCAACGCCTTCATCGACTGCGGCCATCATCTGGGCGCGTAGCCGGATCTCACGCTGAGTCCCAGAATGCACGGCCTTGAGAATCTGCCTAGAGATCTTCTGCTCGCGCAGTTCGAAACACTCAGCCCAGGCGGGCTTTGACTTCACGACCTCGGCAGGCGTGAGCATGTTGGGTGTGGGGGGGAAAACGTCGCGAGCATAAAGGTTACGGTGCCGCTCAGCCACCACATAGCCGCCTTGCGCGGAGATTTTCAGCGTACCGTCGGCGGCCTGCTCGGCATCAGGGTGAACCGCCTTGTGCGCGACGAACAGCGAAAACGGCTTGTCATGGCGCCGATCAACAAAATCGA
Organism: Burkholderiales bacterium; assembly: GCA_005798775.1. Classification (GTDB taxonomy): domain Bacteria; phylum Pseudomonadota; class Gammaproteobacteria; order Burkholderiales; family Burkholderiaceae_E; genus SYIM01. The sequence continues at coordinate 19,335 of SYIM01000115.1, read as the reverse complement.
GTGCGAGCTCATTCATGATGTCGGTGATATAGCCGCGGTGACGACGATATCGGCCGTTATGATTAAGCACCGGATCAGTGAGCCGCCCGTGTCCGTCATAGCTCACCCAACGGTCGTAGCCGGCGCGCGGGCGCCCATCGTTACCCATATGCCATTTGCCGATATGGGCTGTTTCATAGCCCTGACGCTGTAGCGCCAGGTGATAGTTGGGAAGTCGATGGCTCATGGCGTCGCGCGCCACGTTATCGATGATTCCGTGACGGCTCGCGTACTGGCCGCTCAGAATCGAAGCGCGGTTGGGCGAACAGATTGGCGTGGTGTGAAAGGCTCGCGTAAACAAGGCACCCTCATGCGCAATCCGATCGATGTGCGGCGTCTTCATGTACGGGTGCCCCCCTGCGCCAAATTCGTCGTACCGCAGATCATCAATGAGGATCACCAACAGATTCGGTTGCTGCTTGCGTTTCACCAGAGCCTCCGGAAGCGACTGTGAATAGCGCCAACTCGCGCCAATTACCCTCTCCGAACATACACCAGTTGGGGGCGATGGCTCATCCGGATGCGTTAGTCTGCGGTTTGAGCCTTGGCTCGCTTGCGGCCGGGGCCGCACCCGCGTCCTGTATCCAATCCTGACCATGCAGACCCTTCACACCGTCGCCGACCTTCGCCAGGCTCTTTCGACCTGGACCCGTGTGCTCCTTGTGCCCACCATGGGTAACCTCCATCAGGGCCATCTCGATCTGGTGGCGAACGCACGAGCGCACGCCGATACGGTGGTCGCCAGCATCTTCGTCAATCGGCTCCAGTTCGCGCCCGATGAGGACTTTGACCGATACCCCAGAACGCTCGCACACGATGTCGCTTCACTCGCCGCAGCTGGGTGCGATCTGGCGTTTGTGCCCGATGAGCACGAGCTCTACCCCGAGCCCCGACGGTTTCATGTGACGCCGTCGCCAGGGGTCGCTGATATCCTCGAGGGCGCCTTCCGGCCAGGTTTTTTCACCGGTGTCGAAACCACTCGTGCACCCGACGGGCTTGCACTGTCGTCTCGAAACACTTACCTGTCCGCCCCTGATCGCGCAGAAGCGCCGCAGCTGGGCTTGACGCGCCTCCGCGACAATCTGGAGTTCTGACCGCCATTGCCGTGCTCCTGCCCGCCGCGATGTTCAATGAGCCCACCATGACCCCGCAACAACCCAATGACGTATCGGCCTCCACTGCGCGACTGATCGCGCTTGACTGGGGAACCACTAATTTGCGGGCACTGCTGCTCGACGAGGCGGGGGAGACTCTTGCCGAGCGCCACACCCCGGCTGGGATTCTCAACGTTCAGCTAGGCCGGTTCGAGGACGCACTCCGTTCACTCTGCGCTGACTGGTTGGGCGATCCGGCGGTGGTGGTGATGGCGAGTGGCATGATCGGTAGCCGCCAGGGTTGGGTCGAAGCCCCCTACCTGCAGGCACCCACAACGCCTGACGCCGCAGCCGCAGCGTTGACCAGGGTACAACTGAGTCGCGGAGCCAAATTACATCTGATCCCCGGAATCGCATGCATCAACGGGATTCATGCGGAGGCGGTCGATGACGTCATGCGCGGCGAGGAAACGCAGGTGTGGGGCGCTGATCTGCCTGACAACGCTACCGTCATACTTCCCGGCACCCATTCAAAATGGGTTCGATGCGGTCCGTCTGGGTCGATCCTGAGCTGTCGAACCTGGATGACCGGGGAGCTCTTTGCTGTGCTTTCGCAGCACAGCATTCTGGGCAGATTGATGGCCTCCGGCGCGGGGTCGGCGCATGCATTCGAGCTTGGTGCAACGCGTGGCCTGCATGCGCCAGAGTTGCTTACCACGCTTCTGTTTTCCGTACGAACCGCAGGCCTGATGAACCGTATTGAACCCCATGCCTTGCCCGACTATTTATCGGGTCTCCTGATCGGCGCTGAGGTGGCCGCGGCGCAACGAAGCGGTCCGGAACGCGTAACCCCGATCGATCAGCGCCATGACTCGAGCGCAAGCGTGACGGCAGCTGAGATATCGCCGTGTGTTTACCTGGTGGGCGAGCCGGCGCTTTGTGGGCGATACGCTGCGGTATTGGGCCTGGCCGGCCAGCGGTCGGTCACCCTCGACGGCGCACTTGCGGCGCGCGGCGCCTGGCGTATCGCGAACGCGGCAGGGCTGCTGCAGCCTGGCCACTAGCGACGCGGACCTAGGGGCGAGCCCGCCTTTGCCGCGAGTCGGTTCGCGCACCGGAACCCCTCGCGAGCTGTGCCCAATGTTTGGAAAGATGCTGGGCAAGACCCCGAGCAACCATGTCGGTGCCACCACCGGCGGTAGACGGGACGATCATCCGGACCGGTTTCGACGGGAAGGCCGGAGCTTCCGTCTGAGCGGCGAGCGGTCAAGCTGCAATCAATCCAGACAGCACTACCCACCCGACACGACCTCTCCGCATGCTCGACTCCCAAGGTATCGGCTGGCTCTGGCCCATGTCCAGGCTGCCACTGTCATCGCGAGGTATAGTAGAAGCACGATGCGATCTCGATTACGGCGGTCGAATAAACTCCAGGTTTCGATCAGCGAGCGGAATACCTCGCCCGGCGCATCTCCGCAGAGGTTCCCCCTCGAGACCACCCGCCACACTGTCAACCAGCGCGCAATTCCAGGGTCCGTCATGCACTCACCGAACCGCTTCGGGTTTTCACTGTTCCGTGGCTTTCTCAGTCACGCGGCAGCCGGCTGTCTGATCGCTGCCGCCTCGCTTTCAGCGTCAGCGCAGACATTTCCCGACCGCCCTCTTCGTCTGGTCATTCCCTTTGGCGCGGGAAGCGCCGTGGACACCATCGGCCGCACCATTGCCGCCCAGATCGCCACTCAGGTCGGACAGTCTGTCGTGATCGATAACCGTACTGGTGCCAACGGCATCATCGCCGCCGAAATGGTGGCGAAATCGCCGGGTGACGGCTACACGCTCTTCATGCCCAACGACGGCATCCTGGCTGCCAACCCAGTTCTTTACGCCAAGATTCCATACGACACCCTGCGCGACTTTACCGCGGTGACGCTCACCTCAACCGTCCCGCTCGCCTTGGTTGCGCATCCTGCGTTTCCCGCGACCAGTGTTGCTGAACTGCTGGCCCTGGCGCGCGCCCGACCCGGCGCGATCGACTTTACCTCCACCGGCGTCGGTTCAGCGCAGCATCTGGCCATGGAATTCCTGATTGACCTGGGCGGCGTACGAATGAATCATGTACCGCACAAGGCAATGGGTCCGGCGCTGGCCGATGTGGTGGGTGGCACGATACCCGTCATGTTCTCTGGTATGTCCAATGTGATCGGCTTCGTTCGCGAGGGCAAGCTGAAGATGCTGGGCGTCAGTTCATCCAAACGATCGCCAGCCGCACCGCAGTGGGCCACGGTCGCCGAAAGCGGCCTCCCGGGCTACAGTTATGTGGCCTGGAACGGGATTGTGGTGCCAGCCGCCACACCGCCCGCCATCGTTCGCCGGCTGCACGAGGAAATCTCACGCGCCATGAACGACCCGGCAGTACGCGAAAAGTTGAGCACCCTGGGCTTCGAACTGGTTGGGGACGGCCCCGAGCTTTTCGGGCAGCGAATTCGCGATGAAGTTGCACGGCTGGGTCGGCTGGTTCGCGCCGCGGGAATTCAACCGAATTGATTCCGACATGACTGACGCTGTCGCGCAGACATCGCCTGATTACCTGGAGCGGCTCGCGCGCTTTGTCGGCAGCACCCGCTCAGAGGATATCCCAGCAAGAGTGCTTGAGCGCGCGCGGCTGATCCTGGTCGACACCCTTGGCGTAATCGCCGCCGGCATGCGTACGCCGGAGCTTATCGCCTTCTCGGATGCGCAGCTCACACCCGGCACGCCGGGCCAGGCGTGGGTGATCGGGCGCGGCCGTCGCACCAATCCGCAGGACGCAGCGCTCCTCAACGCAGTGGCCGGTGCCTGGCACGACTTCGATGAAGGCAACACGCTCGCCAACGGTCACCCCGGCATTCAGGTGCTGCCCACCGCGTTGGCAATCGGCCAGGAGCGAGGACTGTCCGGCCGGGAGGTGCTCGCAGCCTTCGCGCTTGCCTATGAAGTCGTGGCCAGAATCGGTATGGCGACTAAGGTCAAGCTTATCGTGAACCCCCACGGCACATTCGGTGTCGTGGGAGCAGCCCTGGTCGCGGCTCGGCTCTCCGGCTATCCGGTGGCACGCATGCGTGCCCTCGCGAGCCTCGCAGGCTCAACATGCATGGCGACCAACCGCCACACCATGCTTGACGGCGCCACCGTACGAAACTGGTATGCCGGCCACAGCAGCCTGATGGGCCAGATGGCAGTGCGCCTTGCGTCGGCTGGGGTAACCGGACCTTCTGATGGCGTGAACACCACCTTTAGCCTCGTGCTGGGCGATGGTTTCGACCGCGATGCCGCCGTAGCGGGCTTGGGGGAACAATGGCTACTGCCCGATGGCTATCTGAAGCTTTATCCCACCGCACGCTATGTGCATTCGGCGATCGACGCCTGGCACGATGCATCGAGCAAGCTGCCTCGCCCTGCCTCACCCGACGACATCGAACGGATCGACATCCAGGCATACCGGCTCGCAGCGTTTCTCGCCAAGCAGCACCCTTCCGACTGGTTCGGTACACGCTTTTCCGTGCCGTTCGCCATCGCGACGCTTGCCGTAGGTGGCCGAACCGGGCTGGCGGCATTTGATAACGAGGCCGTTGCCGATTCCGCCATTTACCGTCTCTGCGCTCGAATTCACGTCACTGAAGCGCCCGCGTATACCGCTGCGTATCCTGGCCTGCAACGTGTGAGCCTTCAAATGCGGCTTCGCGGCGGCCGAGAGGTACAGGGCGAATGCCACATCACCTCGGGTGAACCCAGTCGCCCGGTCAACCCGGTTGACCTTGATCGCAAGTTCGAGCAGCTGACCGGCCCCATCTGGGGTGAAGACCGTGCACGACAGTTGCGCGATGCACTGCACGCGATTGAGCGCTGCCCGAATGTCGCCCAGCTGGTTCCCTTCGATCCCTGATCGTCTGACCGTTTCCAGGAGTCTCACATGCGCTCACCGCAGTCCTCAACCCATCGCCCAACGCGCCGGCAGCTACTCGCTGCAGTGTTTGTTACGACGATCGCCACCAGCCAAGCAGGACATGCCCAGCCTGCAAACTGGCCCTCGCAACCGATCCGGCTGATCGTCTCGCAGTCCGCTGGCGGCAGCATCGATATCGCTGCCCGACTGCTCGCCCAGCGCCTGGCAGAGCCCCTCGGCGTCAATGTACTGGTCGATAACCGCCCCGGCGCGAACGGACTGATCGCAGGAGAGGCCGGTGCACGGGCAAGCGACGGCCATACCTTTCTGATGACCTCGCCCAGCACGCTCACGATCAACCAGCACGTCTACCGAAAGCTTCCTTATGACGTACAGCGTGACTTCACGCCAATCACCCAGACCACCTCGATCGCCTTCGTGCTCGCAGTCAGTGTGGCAAGCCCGTTCCGCAACACCGAAGACCTGATTGCCGCCGCGCGCGCGCGTCCAGACGCGGTACGGTATGCATCGGCGGGCATCGGCAACCAAAGCCATCTGGCGGCCGAACTCCTGGCTGGCGCAGCCGGCGTGAAGCTGCTTCATGTGCCCTACAAGGGAGAAGCCCCGGCCATAACCGATCTCGTGGGTGGCCAGGTCGATTTTATGTTCGGAACCATGCCTGCCCTGCTTGCGCAGGTTCGCGCTGGCAAACTCCGCGCACTTGCGGTGGCGCAGCCCGCTCGCGCATCGGCCGCGCCCGACGTTCCCACTGCACTTGAGCAGGGTCTGCGTAATGTCGAGGTTACCGGATGGACCGGTATCGTTGCGCCGGTGACCACCTCAGCGGCTGCAATGACCCGCCTACACGCCGAGGTGACGCGAATCCTGAAAATAACCGAGGTGCGCGACACGCTTGCCCGAGCAGGCGCTGAACCAGTGGGCAGCAGTCCCGAGCAATTCGGTGCGTTTATACGCGCTGAGACTATCAAATGGGGAGATGCCGTGCGCCGAGCCGGCATCGTTCCGGAATGAGCTCGGGCACGCTGACGATTGGCGGCCAGACCCTCTCAACCGTTGAAATCGCTCAGCGCCAGGCTGTTGCCGAACGCTTCATCGAGCAGAGCGGCAGCGGCACCGCGGTGCGTGCGCTCGGCGGACTGCGGCGTAACCCCGAGGGCTGGTTTGACCGCTTGAAGGCGCTTGCCACCAGCGATACCACCCTGAAGGTTGCGCTGGGCGTTTTCATGGGCGTGATCGCCGCTGAGGCCGCGCTTGCCGTACTGAGGGGTGGCGCGCTCGATCGGCTGCTTGCCGAGATTGATCACGCGCTCGCCGAACCGTTGAGTCCATCCGCGCTAGCCAACGTAACCTCGGCCGGGCAGCTACCTGACACCGGGCTCATCAGCCTGGTCGATTCGCCGATTGCTGGCGCAACACCCCCTTCGTCCGCCGATTCGCCTGATGACGACCCGGACTTCGATCTGGGCGCTGTTATCGATGACCTTCTCAGCTAGTCGCAGGCCGATCTGACCGCCCCGCTCAGGGAAGGTCCATCCCATGGCGGCGGTACAGCCCAGCATGCTCGGGATGAGCGAGGAATCCAAGCAGCTCGGCGGCCTCGTCAGCACGTGCTGACCGGGCACCCACCACACCGCAGAAAACCGTCATGATCTGCGCAGGCGGCGGCACAAGGCCCAACACATCAATGCCCTCGAGCGATATGAGCTCGCTCAGTTGCTGAAACCCGAGATCGACCTGTCCCTCGACAATCAGCTTCCCAACCGGCACACCAGGCGGTGCCTGCACGATACGGCCAGCGATCTGCGCCATGATGCCCCAGCCTTCGAACACCTTGAGAAGATGCTGCCCACTCGGTCCGGTCGAGTAGCCCACCGACTTCGCTGCGAGCACGGCATTGCGCAGCCCGGACTCCGACCGGATGTCGGGACGCTCCGCCCCCTTGCTAACCGCAGCCGCGACTTCAGAGCGCGCGAGGGGCACAACCGTCGCCCGAACCAGATGACCCGCTTCGGCCAGGCGCGAGATCACCGTGTCGGAAAGAACCACCACATCAAATATCTCACCTGCCTCGACGCGCTTGGCTGCATCCACGCCACCCACTGCCTCCAGATCGACAGCGACGCCGCGACGCAATCGATAGAGGCCCGCCTGCTCGGCAAGCACGAGCCGGGCGGCCATGGAGGAGATGATGGTGAGCGCGCGAGACATGAGATGCCTTTCAAAATCCAGACAAGCTGCGACTGTACCAGCGCGGACGGTGGCGCTGCGGCCCTACAATCGGGGCTCCGATTCTTTGAGGCTGCCTCATGAAACTCACCGGACTGCGTGTGATTGACCTGTCGAATTTTCTTCCTGGACCTTACCTCACGCTGGCCCTCGCCGATCATGGCGCCGATGTGATCAAGATCGAGATGCCAGGCGAAGGGGACCCTGCCAGGCACATCGGTTTGCGCGACGGCGAACACACCGTCATGTTCAGAAACATCAACCGCGGAAAGAAAAGCATCGCCCTGGATCTCAAGAATCCGGCTGACCGCGATGCGCTGCTCACGCTCTGCGACACCGCCGATGTCTTCATCGAAACCTTCCGGCCCGGCGTGGTTGATCGGCTGGGACTTGATTACGCCACCATTGCCGCGCGCAACCCCCGCATCGTCTACTGCTCTATCTCCGCGTTTGGGCAAACTGGCAGGTGGCGCGACCGCCCCGCCCATGATCTTGCAACGGAAGCCATGGCCGGTGCCTCCAGCATTACCACCGGCGAAGACGGCAAGCCGGCTATTCCGGGTGTCGCGATTGCCGACATCGTTGGCGGCCTGCACGGACTGGCTGGTGTGCTCATGGCTCTTTACCGGCGTTCGGTCAGCGGCCAGGGCGACTACGTCGACATCTCAATGCTCGACTCGGTGGTTTCGGCCTGCGTCAATGTCGTGGGACCCACCTTCGCCGAGGGGCGTCAACCCGTAAACCAGCATGAGCGCACTACCGGCGGGTCGGCGTTTTACCGCTTTTATGAGTGCGGCGATGGGCGCCGGCTCACCCTGGCGGGCCAGGAACCCAAATTTGTTCGCGCGCTGCTGGGCTATTTGAAGCGCGACGATCTGATCCCCCTGGTGCTGAAGGGTCCCGGCCCCCATCAGCAACCGGTCATGGCGTATTTATCAGCGGCGTTTCGCGAGCGTACGCTTGCCGAGTGGGAGCCCATCCTGGATTCGCTGGACCTCTGCTGGGGGCCCGTTCGTACCCTGCCTGAGGCGTTTGCCGACCCCAACCTCGTGGAGCGCGGCATGCTGCTTCACGATCCAGCAGGCCGCCCGCAGATCGGCTCGCCGATCCACTTCAGGAACGAGCCTGCGCGCATTGACTTCGAGGTCCCTGCGCTTTCCCAGCACAAGGACGCACTGCTCGGCCCGGGCCGCTGAGTGCTAGGCCACGGCCACCACAGAACGCGGCTGTCAGCGACCGGTCCAGCGGGGGGGCCGCTTTTCGCGAAATGCGAGCTGGCCCTCGGCTGCGTCTTCGGTGGCCGCGAGCAGGCCGATCTGGCCCTCCATGAACCGGAGGGCCTCCTCGAACGACATCGATTCGATGGCGTAACTCGCATACTTTCCGCGCCGGATCGCAGTCGGCGACCGGGCGGCGAGCCGAGTGACTAGGTCGTTCACGGCTGAGTCCAGTTCCTCTCGGGGAACGACGCGGTTCACCAGCCCCAGATCGCGGGCGGTCCGGGCATCCACCGGGTCGCCGGTGAGGCAGAGTTCGAGCAGATGCCGCCGCGCGACGAGGTGCTGGAGCACCGACATAACCTGCATGGGATAAACACCGACCTTCACTTCGGGCAGGCCAAACAAGGCGTGCTCGGCTGAAATCGCAAGGTCGCACATGGCAAGTAGTCCCATGCCACCCGCCATACAGGTGCCATTGATTCGCCCGACGATGGGCACGTTGCAGTCACGCGCAAGCCGATACATTTCGGGCATGGGGAATCGCGGCTCGGCGTAATCAAACTTGAATGACTGGCTGGTGGCCAGGTCAGCGCCCGCGCAGAAAGCTTGATCCCCCACTGCAGTAAGAACGATGACACGAAGAGACGGGTCATTGCGGGAACCAACAAACGACTCTCTGATCCCTTCCACAATTGCCGGGCTGATGGCGTTTCGCCGCTCGGGCCGGTTGATCGTGATGGTCATGACATCGCCGTCGCGACGAATCAGCAAGTCTTCGGACATTCTGCCCCCTCGTTGACGACCGGAGTATACGCACGCCAACGTCGGTACGGCGCGCGCTCTCCGGTAAGATCGAACCACATCCAACAGGAGACATCTCATGCCCCGTTCCCGCCCAGCCGCCACGCGCAGAAGCACGGTTCTGGCTCTCGCCGGTCTCGGTTCGCTGTCGCTTACGCAGTCCGTTGGCGCCCAGTCCGAGAAGATCACCCGGTTCATCCTCCCCAATGCCACCGGGTCGGGTGTTGACACCATCACGCGCTCTGCCTCGGCCGCCCTGGGCCGCGCGCTGGGCTCATCGGTGGTGGTTGAAAATCAGCCTGGTGCAGGCGGTATCGTCGGATTGCAAGCGCTCTCGCGTACCGCCCCCGACGGCTACGCGCTCAGCGTGGTCTCGAATAATGTCGTGATTTTCCCAAGCGTTTACGCCCGGCTGCCGTTTGATGTACTCGCCGACTTCGTTCCCATTACCGTCATCGGGTATACCCCGATCGTGGTGGTGGCCAGCAACAAGGTGCCGGCCAATGGTTCCCGGCAGTTCATCGAATGGCTCAAGTCGCGCAATGGTGAAGCTACCGTCGCCTCCGCCGGGGCTGGCACCATCATTCACCTCGCCAACGAAATGTTCCTGAACGAATCTGGCACCCGCGCCCGCGCCGTGCACTACAAGGGCGTGGGCCCAATGCTCACCGATCTGCTGGGTGGACATATCGATTTCTGCACTGCAGCGCTGCCGAGTGTTCAGGGCCACCTCAGGAACGGGCTCATCAAGGCGGTCGGTATCGGCACCGAAAAGCGGGTAGAGGCCGCCCCCGATATCCCCACCTTCGCCGAGCAGGGTCTGCCCTCCTACATCGTCGAGGCATGGTTTGGTGTGCTGGGCCCGAAGGCAATGAGCGAGGCTGACGTCAGCCGGGTGCACAAGGCCTTTGTCACCGCATTCTCCGAACCCGAGGTGCAGGCTGCAATGGCCAAAGGGGGCAACGTCATCAACGTTCGCACCCCCGAGTTTGCTCGGCAGTATTTTGCGAGTGAAACCCGAAAATACGCCGAGTTAGTGCAACGCGCCGGAATCGAAAAGCAATAAGCCCCTGCGGCGGCTGTCATCGAACAGCCTCTGGCATACTGAATTTGAGCAGCAAGACAAACAAGGAGACATACATGATCGCAAGAATTGCCAAGCTCGGTATTGCCGCGCTCGCCCTTGGACTCGCCTCACTCACCAGCGCCCAGAATCTGTCAATTGGTACCGGTGGCACCGGTGGGGTGTATTACCCGCTCGGCGGAGGCCTTGCCGCGGCGCTATCCAAGTATGTATCTGGCATGCAGGCCACGGCGGAAGTCACTGGTGGATCAGTGGCCAATCTGCAGTTGATCGGTACCGGCAAGCCCTACATCGGGTTCACCATGGCCGACGCCACCCTCGATGCGCTGAAAGGTGACGACAAGTTCAAGGGCAAGCCGGTGCCGGTCCGGACGCTTCTTGTCCTTTACCCGAATCGCATGCACGTGGTCACGGTAGAGGGCACGGGCATCACTAAAATGTCCGACCTCAAGGGTCGGCGCGTCTCGACCGGTTCAGGCGGCAGCGCGACCGAGGTCATGGCGTTTCGCCTGATCGAGGCGGCAGGCCTGGACAAGGACCGCGATCTCAAGAGGGAACGCCTTGGCGTAGCGGAATCCGTAGCAGCCCTGAAGGACCGCAAGATCGAAGCGTTTTTCTGGGTAGGTGGACTGCCCACCGGCGCCGTCTCCGATCTCGCCAACACGCCTGGCACCAAGATAAAGATGATCGACCACGCCGACCTCGTCGATAAAATGAATCAGAAATACGGCAATCTCTACTTAAGGGACCACATCGCAAAAACGATCTACAAAGGCATGGAAGCCGATAACAGGCAGGCAAGCGTCATGAACCTGCTTGTCGCTCACCGAGACCTTGATGAGCAGACTGCATTTCGAATTGTTCAAACCGTTTTCGAAAAGCGCGAAGACCTGATCCGCGCCCACAAGGAAGCCGAGAATATCGTTCTTGAAAATCAGCGAGGCGAGGCGTCCCCCGTACCCTGGCACCCGGGCGCGGTAAAGTTCCTCGCCACCAAGGGCATCAAAATTTCGCAGTAGGCTCGCACCGGCGTTATCCGTCCGGGTAGCGCCGGGTCATTGACACCGACCCGCAGACATCATGTCCTCCCCGTCCGTAGACCCGGCTCAAGGAGACGCTGCGCCGCTGGAGCGCGTCAGCGCCGAGGCCATGGCTCGGGCCAGAGAGATGATCGAGCTCGAGGAGGGCGCGACCAACCGCCTCACCGGCATGCTGGCGCGCTTTGTCACGCTGGTCGCGGTGATCATGTCCCTGTTTCACCTCTATACCGCCTACGCGATTGTCAGGCCCGAGCATCTTCGGGCCACCCATCTGGCGTTCATTCTGTTTCTCACTTTCCTGGTGTTCCCGGTTGCCCGGCGATTTCGGAATCGGGTGATGTGGTGGGACTGGTTGCTCGCCGCCGGCGGCATTGCGGTAGCGGCCTGGCTGATCGCTGGCGGCGACGACTTTTTCGATCGCTCGATCGTCCCCGATGATTGGGACATCGTGTTTGGGGTGCTGATGATGGCCCTGATCCTTGAAGCCATGCGCCGAAGCACGGGCTGGATCATGCCGTTCATCACACTGTGCTTTGTTGCTTATGCCTTCCTCGGGCCGTGGCTGCCCTCCCCCTGGACCCACAAGGGCTATGAACTGCCCCGACTTGTGGGACACATGTACATGACGCTGGAGGGCGTATTTGGCACGGCACTCAGCGTGTCATCTTCGCTAATCATCTTGTTTACCATCTATGGCGCCTTTCTGCAGCATTCTGGAGCCGGGCGCTTTTATCTCGATTTCTCTTTCGCTGCCATGGGGGGCAAGCCTATCGGCGCGGGCCGTACCGTCACGCTCGCCTCGTTTCTGCTGGGCGGCCCGTCGGGCTCAGGCGTCGCCACCACCGTCACTCTGGGGGCGGTCGCTGCCCCTATGCTCACGCGCGTGGGCTACTCGAAAGATGCTGCAGGGGGACTGCTGTCTGCGGGCGGGCTGGGGGCGATCATCTCACCGCCAGTGCTCGGTGCTGCAGCTTTCCTGATCGCAGAATTTCTCAAAATCTCCTATCTCGACGTGCTGCTGATGGCAGCCATCCCGACCTGCCTGTACTACCTCACGCTTTTCCTGATGGTCGAGATCGACGTCAGGAAATTCGGCATGAAGGACACGGTGTTCGAGAAGGCGGAGTCCGCCTGGTCACTTTCTCGGCGCTACTGGTTTCATTTCCTTTCGCTGGTGTCCATCGTTGGCTTCATGCTGCTCGGGTTTTCTCCCGAGCTGTCAGTGTTCTGGGCAACGGTAGCGTCTCTATTCACCAGCCTGTTGCGCGCGGAGTGCTCGCTGATCCCCCACGGAATTTTCACGGGTAAGGTGCCGATCGGACGTGGACTTTGGGAGTCGGGCCTGCTTCGTGCGCTTGAAGACGGTGCGCGGTCGGTGCTCAATGTGGCCGCAACCTGCGCCGGCGCGGGCATCATCGTGGGCGTGGTCACGCTCACCGGATTGGGCCTCAAGTTCAGCTCGATCGTTCTTCAATATGCCGGCAACTCTCTGCTGCTGACAGCCGTCTACACCGCGCTGATCGTCTGGATCGTGGGATTGGCGGTCCCTGTTACTGCGTCTTACATCATCTGCGCCGTGATTGCCGCGCCGGCACTGATGGCGCTCAAGGTGCCCGACTTCGCCGCACACATGTTCATCTTCTACTACGCGGTGCTCTCCGAAGTATCGCCACCCACCGCACTCTCGCCGTTTGCCGCCGCCTCCATCACTGGAGGCGACCCCTATCGCACCACCCTGCAGTGCTGGAAATACACGCTCCCCGCGTTCCTGGTGCCCTTTATTTTCGTGCTCGATCCATCGGGGTCGATGCTGCTTCTTACCGGATCGATGCGAACGCTCGCCGAGGCAGACTGGTTTGAGGTAGCGAGGGTGACCATCACCGCAGCGGCAGGCATTGCGGCACTGGCGGGCGGATTTCAGGGCTGGTTATGGCTGAAGTGCCGATATTGGGAGCGTACAACGCTATTCGTGGCGGGCGTTGCGCTGGTCTATCCTGCACCCGCCAGCCACGCGTTGGGCTTTTCGCTTTTCCTGCTCACGCTTGGCGCGCAGCGACTTCGCCTGCGCGCAGAACGCCGTGCCGCGAGTGCCACAGCCAGGATCAGTTGAAGCACACTACCGCGCGGCCGCGAACCCCGCCGTTGATCAAGGCATCGCAGTGCGCGGGCAGTTCAGCAAACGCAATGCGGTGAACAATCTTATCCAGTGCCTGAGGCCGTAAATCGCCGGTCATGCGACGCCAGGCACTACCACGCGAGGCGACCGGATGGTTGGCGTTTACCCCGGCGAGCGTCACGCTTCGCAGAATGAACGGATAGATGGATGTGGTGAACTGTTCGCCGGCGGCGTTGCCAAAGGCCGCCACGATCCCACGCTGCTTCATCGTACGGAGTACGAAATCAAGGGGTGCGCCGCCCACAGCGTCAATCGACCCTGCCCATAACTGTTCATCGAGTGGTCGGGTGTACTGCGTTTGAATGTCGCGCCCCACCGCGCGCACACACCCGATGCCTTTCAGGTATTCATGCTCTGAGGTTTTACCGGTCATGCCCACCACCTGGTAGCCAAGGCCTGCCAGCATGCTGATGGCGTAGCTGGAACACCCTCCGGTGGCGCCTGTCACGATGATCTCGCCGTCTTCAGGGCGTGTGCCGTGCTTCTCGATGGCCTCCACCGCAACCGCCGACGTGTACGCTGCAATGCCAAGCGCCACGACCGAAAACGGGTCAAAGCCATCAATCACCGGGAACACCTCGGCGGCCGGCGCGCGCACCACTTCGCTGTAGGCGCCGTCGCGACTGATACCGAACTCGCGCCCGCCTTGAACTGTTACCAGATCGCCGGCGCGGAAGCGGGCGTCGCGTGAGGATTCCACCACGCCGGAGACCTCGATCCCAGGCGTACAGGGGAAACGCTTGAGCACGTTGCCTGCGCCCGTGACCGCCCGGGCGTCCTTGTAATTGACCGCTGCAAACTGGCTACGGATCACCACCTCGCCCGGAGACAGGTCATCGATCCCCAACTCCACAACACGGCTGAAGCGATGACCCATGTCATCCCTGAACGTGCGGATTGCACTGAACTTCATGAGCCTTCTCCTGCAGAGGCGCGCTCCCGCGCCGGATTGTCGATGACCGCGCCTTGCGCGATCAGTTGCTCAATTTCCTCGGGCCTCAGACCAAAGCCATGCAGCACCTCGCGCGAATGTTCGCCGACAGAGGGCGGGGCATGACGTACGCGAGACTGCGTATTCCGATCTCCGAGCAGGAAACCAGGCGATTGAAACGTTGCACCCGATGAAAGTTGCATTGATACCGCAGCCCCCATGTGCTGGAACTGTTCGGACTCGGTTACCCAGGCGTAATCTGCAACAGGCGCACACATGATGTCGCCTGCCTCGAGAAGGGGAATCCATTGCGCTGTCGTTCGCGAAATGAGCTTTTCCTCGATGAGCGTGCGAAGCGCTGCGCGATGGCGGACCCGCGCGTCGTTATCGGCAAACCGCAGGTCACATTCGATTCTCTCGCCGAGCCCGAGTATCCCGCATAACGACCGCCAGCGCGGCGGCTGGTACGCCGCTAGCATAATCCAGCCATCCGCTGTCCGGTAAGCTTCATTCGGCGCTGCATAAGGCGCAGCGCTGCCGATTCGACGGGGCAACTTACCGCTCGCGAGATACGACGCAATACCCGTCTGTTGCAGCATCAGGCCTGCGGCATACATGCTGATGTCCAGGTACTGACCGCATCCCGAGCGTTCTCTTGCCTGAAGTGCGCCCAGCACGGCAACGGTACCAAGAAACCCAGTGGTCATGTCCACGGCTGGTACCTGCACCTTGCACGGCTCGCCTCCGTCCACACCGATCTGGCTCATGAGGCCAGATAGCGCCTGAACCACTCCATCCACACCAGGACGGTCGGCCCAGGGGCCGTCCTGTCCATAGGCGGTCACTGCGCACCATATGAGCTTCGAATTGATTGCAGACAACACCGGCCAGCCCACGCCGAGACGGCTCATCACGCCAGGCCGAAAGCTCTCGATCAGCACATCGGCCGAGGCGACCAGCCGATGAACCGTTGCGACCGCCTCCGGCTTCTTGAGATCGAGGCAGAGCCCCTTTTTGTTACGGTTGAAACTGAGCGCGACGACCGAGTCGCCGTTCAGCCAAGGGGGACCGATCAACCGACCCAGGTCGCCGCTGGGGGCCTCGATCTTGGTGACGTCTGCCCCCATGTCACCCATCAGCATGCCAACGGTGGGCCCGGCTCCGATCTGCGAAAAATCGAGAACCCGGATGCCAGCGAGCGCCTGACCCAACGACATGATCCGCCTATTCGATCCGGATGCCGGTGTCGCGCCCGATTCCCTGCCAGCGCCTTACGTCGTCACGAATCATCGCTTGCAAAGCGGCTGGGCCTACGAAGCCAGGCTGAAAGCCCTGGTTCACCATCCGGTCGCGCGTGTCGGGTGACTCGACAATCCGGCGTAGCTCGCCCGCCAGCCGGTCGATCGCTTCGGCAGGCGTTCCCGCTGGCGCCAGAATTGAGTACCAGAGCGGCACGTCGTAGCCGGGAACACCCGACTCCGCCACCGTAGGCACTTCGGGCATCAACGGCGAACGCTGCGCTGGGGCCACCGCAATCGCGCGCAGCTTGCCCGCACGGACATGCTGAGCCACCGAAGCCAGGGTGGCAAACGCGGTCTGTACCTGTCCACCCAGCAGATCGGCAACCGCAGGCCCCGTCCCCTTGTAGGGAATATGTGTGACCTCGATCTTCGCAAGCTTGTTGAGGAGTTCGTAGGCCAAATGCTGAGGCGTACCGTTACCGGGGGTGGCGTGATTAAGTCGGCCAGGCTGACTGCGCACAAGGGCGATCAGTTCGGCCACATTATTAACTGGCACCGAGGGATGAACCACCAGCAGCATGGGGACAGATGCAACGAGCGCGACGGGCGAAAAATTCCGCTCGATATCAAACGGCAACTTCTGTCCAAGGCCCGGGTTGATCGTGACCTGGTTCGATGCACTGACGATCGTGTAGCCGTCGGCCGGCGAGCGAGCCGCCTGATCAGTGCCCAGGTTACCCCCAGCGCCCGGGCGGTTATCGATCACTACCGGCTTGCCAAACGCTTCAGCCATTTTAGGCCCCAGCATCCTGGCGAGAATATCGTTGCCACCGCCTGGCGGAAACGGCACGATGAACCGGATCTCGCGGCTGGGATACCCGCTACCGGCACTCTGTGCCGCTGCACCCGCAGCATTCGTCAGGCCGGCGATTGCCGCGATGGCTTTCAGTTGCAGGCGTCGTACGTGACTGGTCATGGTGGACTCCCGTGGTGGCCATTGAATTCGGGAGTCAGCGCTGGCCCGACTACCCACTGGTTCGGTAGTAACCGAGACGCGATGCTAAACGATGACTGCCACCCCGCGCGGTGGCGCGTCTCGCTCGCAGGCATTTCGCCAGCCGGACCGATTGCGGTCACCCGGTTGCCTGGAGCTCCAGCCAGCGATTGGTCAGGCGCTCGAGGGCGTGGTCGTAAGCGGCCTCCACCTCGGATGCCGCCGTGGCGGTCAGGCTCATGTCCTTCAGCAACCCGTCCTGGAGGCCATACACCCAGCCGTGCACCACCAATGTCTGTCCGCGCTGCCAGGCATCGCGCACGATGGTGGTGCGACAGACATTTCTCGCCTGCTCAAGCACATTCAGTTCGACCAGTGCGTTGATGCGGAAACGCTCCTCCAGCGACTCGAGAAAATCGCGGTGCACATCACGCACATCCTGGACATGGCGCAACCAGTTATCGACCAGCCCGGCGCGCTGATCGACAAGGGCTGCGCGCACGCCCCCGCAATTGCTATGGCCAACCACGATGATGTGCTCAACGCCCAGCACGTCGACCGCGTACTGCACAACGCTTAGCGCGTTGAGGTCGGAATGGACAAGCAGGTTCGCCACATTGCGGTGTACGAACATTTCGCCAGGCAAAAGGTCGACAAGTTCATTGGCAGGGACCCGGCTGTCGGCACAGCCCAGCCACATGTACCGGGGGCGTTGCTGCGCGAGGAGCCCGGTAAAAAAACCTGGGCGGCTTGCCTCCACGCGGGCCGCCCATTCGCGGTTGCGCTCAAAAAGAGCTGACAGGTCACGGGTCATTGCGGAAGAGTATATTCCAGGCTTTCTCTCAATGCCCCGGAGCCCTGCCCGCCGGGCGGGGAGGGATCCGGGCAGGCGGCTACCGTCCGATCGTCTTCCGAAAGTCCAGCATGAACCCTTCCCTGCATGTCGCCGCGACCCGCGGTCATACGGCGCCGATGCCGCGTCCCGCTGTACCTTTTCCCCGCGTTGGCCTCGCCCTGGCGTTTGTCCTTTGTACCTTCCTGAGCGCCTGCGGCCCGTCTGCCCCCGCGGGCCCGCCCGCTTCCGGCACGCCGACAACCGCAGCGCCTCCGCCACCTGCCGTGGGGGTTGTCAGGGTTGCATTAGGTGAAGTCGGTCTGCTCGAGGAATTGCCTGGACGGATCGAGGCTTCCCGTGTGGCGCAGGTCAGGGCCCGCGCGGCGGGAATTGTTCAGCAACGACAGTTTCGCGAGGGCGCCGACGTGCAGGCCGGGCAGGTACTGTTCCGGATCGACCCCGCGCCCTATGAGGCAGCCCTGGCGAGCGCGCAGGCTACGCTTGCGCGGGCTCAGGCGAATCTCTCCCAAGCTGGCGCTCTCGCCGAGCGCTATCGACCCCTGGTTGCGGCCAACGCGGTATCGAAGCAGGACTACGCCAACGCGGTCGCCGCGCAGAAACAGGCCGAAGCGGAGGTTCTGGCCGGCCAGGCCGCAGTGCAGACTGCAACCATCAACCTGGGCTACACCACCGTCACCGCACCCATCTCCGGGCGGATCGGGCGGGCCTTGGTGACCGAGGGCGCGTTGGTGGGCCAGGGAGAGGCTACCCCTCTCGCCATCATTCAGCAGATCGAACCGGTTTATGTGAATTTCACCCAATCTGCCAACGAGGCTCTGCGCCTGCGACGTGACTTTGAGCAAGGGCGGCTCCTGCGCAGCACCGTGAATGAGGCAGCATTGATTCGCGTGGTGCTCGATGGGGGCACAGTTCACCCCCCGGCGGGACGACTGCTATTTTCGGATTTGACGGTGGACGCGACCAGCGGGCAGGTCACCCTGCGCGCTGAAGTGCCGAACCCGGGCGGCGCCCTGCTACCCGGTCTTTATGTCCGAGTGCGTATCGAGCAGGCGAAGGCGGCGCGCGCGATGCTGTTGCCTCAACAGGCCGTCTCCCGGGCCAGCCAAGGTGACACGGTGATGGTGGTTGACGCCGCTGGCAAGATTGTGGTGCGGCCCGTCCGGGTAGGCGGGGCCCGCAGCGGCAATTGGCTGATTCTTGACGGACTAAATGACGGTGAGCAGGTGATCGTGGATGGGTTCCAGAAGATTCGCCCGAACCAGCCGGTACGGCCGGTACCCTGGATGCCGCCCAAATCAGCTACGCCGGTCGCGACCGGCGAGACACCGACCGCCTCGCCGGCCACACCTGCAGCAAGCGTCCCGGGCTCGCCGACAGCGACTCCGCCGTCCGCGCAGCCGGCCACGCCGCGAAGCTGAGGACGCTTCATGCCACGCTTCTTTATTGACCGGCCGATTTTCGCCTGGGTGGTGTCCCTCTTCATCATTGTGGCCGGGCTGGTTGCCATCCGCCTGTTGCCCATCGCGCAATACCCGCCGGTTGCGCCGCCGACCATTGTGGTGACCGCCACCTATCCGGGAGCGTCAGCGCAGACGCTGGAGCAAGCGGTCATCAGCGTGATCGAGCAGGAGATCAACGGCTCGCCCGGCATGATCTATATGGAATCGATCGCACAGTCGAACGGCGTCGG
>SYIM01000114.1 GCA_005798775.1 Burkholderiales bacterium | reverse complement strand
TTTTTGATCTTGCATGGCATGAGAAGACCAAATTCCGCGTTGAACCGGCGTTCTACGATGCAGAGGTTTCAATCATCATGAATCTGCAATCCTGGAACAAGCTGAACCCGGCCCAGCGCGCGCTGCTCACGCGCAGCATCATCGGGTTTGAAGCGGGCAATACCTATTGGAATCAATACGCGGCTGAAGAGTCCGATCGTCAGACCAAGGCAGGCATTCAGACTATCCGGTTCGACGAGGCCACGGCGCGCGCCTTCCGCGAGCGCGCCTATGAAGTAGCGTGGGCCGCTGCAGCCAAGCAAAGTCCCGATGTGGCGGCGCGGTTTCGTCCGATTTTCACGAAAAAATAGTCGCTTGACATTCAGCCAAAGCGAAACGCCGAGACCGTGGTTTGCATGACGCGGTCGCTGAATACGCAACGGCCGGCCTCGCCCTGTGCGGCGCCGGCCGCCACCATGAGCGGCAGCAGGTGCTCTTCGGCGCGCGGCGGGTGACAGTGCCGCGCCTCCGGGGCCTGATCCCATTGGGAGAGGGCACGCTCGCGCTCACCGGGAGCTGACTCCACCGCGCCGATCAGCCACTCGTCAAAGCGGTCGGAGATTGGCGCAAAGCGCGGGTCGCGATAGCCGCGCATGTTGTGAAAGCTCATGCCGCTTCCCACGATCAGGACACCTTCGTCGCGCAGCGGTGCAAGCGCGCGGCCCATGGCCAGATGGGCCGCCGGGTCGAGCGAGTTCAGGAGCGACAGTGGAATGACCGGAATGTCCGCCTCGGGGAACATCAGAAGGAGCGGAACGAACACCCCATGGTCAAAGCCACGCCCAGAATCGGCGTGGCAAGGGATGGCAGCGGAGTTGAGCAGCGACTGAATCCGTGCGGCAAGCGCCGGATCGCCAGGCGCCGGGTACCGCAGCTGGTAGGTGTGCGGTGGAAAGCCGTAGTAATCGAAGATCATGTCGGGGCTTCGCACCGCCGCGACCGCCACATCCGATGACAGCCAGTGCGCCGAGATCATGACGATGGCGCTCGGGCGGGCGGGAAGACGCTCGCCGATACCGCGCAGAAACGCGCTCATCCGGTCCCATTCGTGTGCTGGGTCCCAGTCCATGAAGAAGCAGGGACCGCCGCCATGAGGAATGAACCAGGTGGGCATACGGGAAGGGGCGGTTGTCATAATGGCAGGCAAGCGATTAGAAGGCGACCCAGGCCGCGAGCGGGCTGCTGCAAGCATGTCGGTCTCCGTTGGGGGTGTTGATCTCATGATGCGTGCCCCGAGTACGCATGCTGTTACCCCGGCTGCACGGCGTGCCGCGCCGGCCCCGGTTTCAACTTCTTGCCGGCTGGCGACCGCGCAGCCGAATGTTGAGCAACTCCACCACCACCGAGAAAGCCATCGCGAAATAGATGTAGCCCTTAGGCACGTGGTGATCGAACCCTTCGGCGATCAGCACCATGCCGACTACCACCAGGAAACTGAGGGCGAGCATTTTGATGGTCGGGTGACGGGAGACGAATTCTCCGATCGGCCGGGCAAACACCATCATCAGCGCAACGGACACCACCACCGCGGCGATCATCACCTCGACCCTGTCCACCATGCCCACTGCCGTGATGATCGAGTCGAGCGAGAACACCAGATCAATGATCATGATCTGGGCGATGATGGCGCTAAAACTGGCCGCCGCGCTGGCGCGCCCGCCTTCGCCACCTTCGATGGCATGGTGGATTTCGCTGGTGCTCTTCCAGATGAGGAAGAGGCCTCCTGCGATCAGAATCAGGTCGCGACCCGAAATCGGCTGGTTGAAAACAGTGAACAGGGGCTCAACCAGCCCGATGATCCAGGACAACACCAGCAACAGGCCGATCCGCATGAACATGGCCGCGAACAGCCCGATACGGCGCGCGAGTTCGCGCTGATGGGCGGGGAGCCGGTCCACCAGAATCGAAATGAAAATGATGTTGTCGATACCCAGGACGAGTTCGAGCGCGGTGAGCGTGGCAAATGCGATCCAGGCTTCGGGGGACAGCAGCAGATCCATGGCGGTTCCGTGAGGAAAGTTTGGTGAGCGAGGATAAGGCCGCGGCGTGGTGCCGCCTGCGCAAGGGCTGATTTCACCCAGGTTTTTGCGCGGGACCCAGCCCCTCATGCGCACCCGGTTTGTCTGCCATCAAAGGCAGTGTTGCGGGCTGCTGGCCTCGGTCTCGAGCGGCTGCGCCCGGGCAAGCGCAAGCCAGGTGGGAAGCGCGATGGGGCGGGCCTCGCGCGCCGGGGCGGCGCGAGCGATGGTGAGCGTATCGGCGCAGGCGAGCAGTACCCCGCACTCGGGCGGAACTTCTGCGGGATCAGCGATTGGTTCACCTTGGGCTGATTCGCCGAGCACGTACCACACGCGCTGCGCGAGCCCGAAGTAGGCGCCGCGCTTGCCCGGTTGGCGCAGATCACCCAGCAGGTCGGCGCGACTCACCTTGATCTCGTGGATGGTGGGTTCGAGTGCGTGCTCCAGGCTGGAGATGCGTAGCGAAAACACATCCGGGCGGCATGGGCCCCAGCCGCCGGCCGGCGCCTCGGGTGACAGCAGCGAGAGCCCGGTCCAGGCGAGCCGCCCCTGTGCTGCGAGCCCTCGCGCGGTCAGTTGAACCAGCGCCTCATGCGCACTCAGTGCGCGCCGGTTCCGCCCCTGCGCTCCCGCGAGCGCCTCAATGCCTGCATCCGTGAGGCGGAGGGTGTCGGGGCGTAGTTCGGGCTCACCTGAAGGCAGGCGCTCGATCAGCCCAGCGCCCAGGAGGTCAATTTCCAGCGCATCCTGGCAGGGCCAGCCGGATGAGCGGAAGACCTGGCGAAGGCGCCGCAGATGGGTACGGCTGAGGAGACAGGCAGGCACGGGCGATCATCCAGGGCGAAGAGGCCTCGATGATGGGTGCTCCGGAGGCTCACACGATGAGCCTCCGGTGCGCCTCGATGCGTACCGTGCGAGACGATCGCGGCCGCCCCGCGCCGCGATCGCGCCGTCAGCGGAGCTTACGCGCCAACCAGGGAACGATCACCTGATCAAAAATCTGACCGTCCGACCATTCCCGGTTGCGGCCGATATGACCGCCAGTGGGATTGACCCAGGCCTCCTTGGCCGTGCTGCCCGATTGCAGTACGACATAGAGATCGTCAATCGGGACCTGGGTATCGCGCTCGCCGTTCACCAGCAACTGGGGTGCGGACGGTTTGGCGAGCGCGCCGCTGTCCTTGAGCGACATCCGCGGCCCATAGGCGAGAAACGCTTCCAGCGTCTCGGTGCCATAGACCGAGGCCCGCGCCGGGAACAGGTCGAACAGGTATTCGCGAGTGCCAAGCGCCTTCAATTGCCAGTCGCGCTGGAAATATCCGTGAACCGGGCCAGCCCAGTTCACCACCGCCTTCAATCGCTTGTGCTCGGCGATGGCCATGCGAGCGGCCCAATGCCCGCCCCAGGACACTCCCTGAAAGCCCAGGCGGGCGGGATCCATATCGGAGCGGGTTTCAATCGCATCGATCACGCGCGAGTAGATGCGTTCGGCACCGACGTCGATCTTGAGCGGTGACTCGCCTGTGCCGGGCATGTCCAGCGCAATGTAGGCGAGCCCCGCTTTCAGATAGCCCGGACCGTATTGTTCGACCACGTATTCCTTGTAGCTGTCCAGGCCACCCACCGAAAGCACCACCGGGGGCCGTGTCGCCCCGACCGGTTTTTGCAGATAGGCGACGATCTCCTTCCCTTCAAACGGGATGCGCAGCACCTCGATCGGCGGCTCGGCGATTCGTGCATAGGCACGAAACGCCTCCGTGGCGCGGGCGTGGGCGATTGTCTTGTCGGGGGAATTCTGGGTGGGCCAGGCCCCGAAGCCGTGATAACGCCACGCGGCCAGGTAGGCCTCGCGCGCCTTCGCCCGGTCGCCCGCCTTGTCGGCAGCGTCGCCGGCTGCGGCATGGCGGGCGCCGTTCTGCATCCAGGAGCGGGCCCATTCGTCGCGATCGAGCGAATTGATGCGAGACAGGATCTCGGCCACCTCGCTGGCATTAAACCCGGTCAGCGGATAGCGCTGTGCCTTGACGCGTTCGGTGACCGCTTCTTTCAATTCCGGCCAGGTTCGACCGGGGGCGATCTGGGCGATTGAGGAACCGGCGAAGCCGAGCATCAGGGCGGCGGCGGTTGCGAGGCGGATGAATGGTTTCATGGCGGTCCCGGTTGGTATGAGGCGCGTAGCCGCAGAATTACAGACTCGGGTCTCCGGCTCAAGGCTGAGATGGATTCTTCGGACCGGGCGCCGGACATTCAGGGCTGAAATCCTGCTCCGGGACGGCAGGCGCCAGCTTGATTTTCGCTCCGACGTGCCGCCGGCAGGGGCCTTTCAAGGCGGTCAGTCCCGCGAGCGAATACACTTTCGGCTTCTCCCACACTTTCCAGCACCTATTCCGATGCATGCATTCGAATACCGGCGTGCCGCCAGCCTGAGCGAGGCGGTACGCACTCTTTCCCAGGACAGCGAGGCGAGGCCGCTCGCGGGCGGCATGACGCTGATCCCGTCGCTCAAGCATCGGCTGAATCAGGTCTCGCAGCTGATCGATATCGGCGGGCTCGCCGATCTGCAGGGAATCGCGGTTCGGACCGATCACCTCTGGATCGGCGCTGCGACCCGCCATCAGCAGGTGGCTGATTCCGCCGACGTGGCGCGCGCTGTACCGGGCCTGGCCTGTCTGGCGGGCCTGATCGGTGACCCGCAGGTTCGCACCCGCGGCACGATAGGCGGGTCGGTGGCCAATAACGATCCGGCCGCCGATTACCCGGCTGCCGTCCTTGCGCTCGATGCGGTGGTGGTCACCGAGCGCCGGGAGCTGGCCGCAGCCGATTTCTTCCAGGGTTTTTTCATGACCGCGCTCGAACCCGGGGAACTCATCACCGGTATCCGCTTCAAGCTGCCGCGGCGAAGCGCCTACGCAAAATTCAAGCATCCTGCCTCAGGCTATGCCATGGCGGGCGTGTTTGCGGCCGACCTGGGGGCGGCCGGTCTTCGGGTTGCCGTGACCGGGGCCGGGGGTGGGGTGTTCCGCTGGACGGCCGCCGAGCAGGCCTGGGCGAGTGGCGCCACCGTGCCCACGCTTGACCACCCCGATCTGCTGGAAGACATCCATGCCCCTGCGCGATACCGAGCGCATCTCGCCAAGGTGATGTGCGAACAGGCCTTGCGCGAACTCGCCTGAGCCTTTTCTGATTTTCCTGGAACCGGAATGAAGATCTCCATTGAAGTGAACGGCAAGGCTCAGAGCCTTGAAGTTGAAGGTCGCACCCTGCTGGTCGAGGTGCTGCGCGAACACCTCGGATTGACCGGCACTCACGTTGGCTGCGACACCAGTCAGTGTGGCTGCTGCACGGTCTTGGTCGACGGGCAGGGCGTGAAGTCCTGCACCATGC
>SYIM01000003.1 GCA_005798775.1 Burkholderiales bacterium | reverse complement strand
CAACGTCGCCGACAACGATATGCTCAATCACCCGAAACCCGATGGCCATGGCTATGCGGTATTCGGGAAAGTGATCAAGGGCATGGAGGTGGTGAATGCCATCAAGGGCGTGAAGACGACGCGCATGGGCCCGATGGCCGATGTGCCCGCGGAGCCGGTGGTGATTGAGTCGATCACGGTGGTCGGCGGCAAGTGAGTCGTGCGGCGCGGCTGAGTGTCGGTGCGGGCGAGGTAGCCCTTTTCGCCTCGGACATGCACCTGGGCGATCACGACCCCAACACCGCCGCGCAATTTTTCAAGGCGCTGGACGCGCAGGCCTCGTCCATCACCCATTTATTTTTGTTAGGCGACATCTTCGAGGCCTGGGTGGGCGACGATCAGCCCGATCAGGTCGCGGCTGCACTGGGCGAGCGCCTGAAGGGACTCGTGAACCAGGGCGTGCGCGTAGCGCTCATGCGCGGCAACCGCGACTTCCTGTTGGGGAGCGACGGGCCCGACCTCGCCTGGCCCGAGCGCTGCGGTGCCCTGTTGCTCGACGACCCCACCTTGGTGGAGTTGTTCGGTGAGCCAGTGCTCCTTGCCCACGGCGATGCCTGGTGCACCGATGACCACGCCTATCAGCGGTTTCGCACCGAGGTGCGTAGCGAAGGCTGGCAAGCGCGTTTTCTGTCGCGGCCGCTCGCTGAGCGCTTGGCGATTGCCCGCGAGATGCGCACGCAGAGTGAGCGGAACAAACAGGGGCACGATATCGGCGACGTGAACGAGGCAGCGGTGCGCGCTGCGCTCATCACTGCGGGAGTTCGGCGGGCGATTCATGGACACACGCACCGGCCGGGGAGTTATTCCCTGGGCGAGGGACTTGAGCGCTGGGTGCTGCCCGACTGGCTCGCGGCGAGCGGCCGAGGCGGGGTGTTGAGGGTGGGGGCGGAAGGGTGGGAGAGCGTTTTACCTAATCTACCAGCCGCGTGAGCGTTTTTACGTCAAGAAGATGGGACTCTCCGCGCGTCACATTCGCCCCTAACTTGCTGAGCGCCTGCTGAAGCGCCTCGATCTGCCGATCCTGATCGGCGACATGATCGATGAGTCGGTGCAGCGCGATCACCAGCGGGTCGTCGGCTGACTGCGTTACCGCATAGGCGGAGAAGCCCATCTTCGCAGCCCGGGCCTCGCGGCGCTGTGCTTCCTCGCTCTCGATCACCCGTGCCGGAACGCCCACCGCGGTAGCGCCGGGGGGGACTTCCTTTACCACCACCGAATTGGAGCCGATGCGCGCGCCCTCTCCCACAGTAAAAGGCCCCAAAACCTTGGCGCCTGCCCCCACTACCACCCCGGGTGCGAGGGTAGGGTGACGCTTTGATCCGCGTACCAGCGAAGTACCGCCCAGGGTGACCCCCTGGTAGATGGTGCAATCGTCGCCAATCTCGGCAGTCTCGCCGATCACAACGCCCATGCCATGATCGATGAACACTCGCCGTCCGATGGTCGCGCCGGGATGGATCTCAATACCGGTGAGGAAACGGCTCAGATGCGAAACCCAGCGCGCTGCGATGGTCCAGCGCGCCTGCCACAGGCGGTTGGCCAGACGATGGAACGCGAGCGCGTGAATACCCGGATAACACAGGCACACCTCGAGCGTTGAACGCGCTGCTGGGTCGCGCTCTCTCACCGCTGCGATGTCGTCGCGCAGTCGCTCGAGCAT
Source organism: Burkholderiales bacterium (assembly GCA_005798775.1). Classification (GTDB taxonomy): domain Bacteria; phylum Pseudomonadota; class Gammaproteobacteria; order Burkholderiales; family Burkholderiaceae_E; genus SYIM01. The sequence goes on along the minus strand of SYIM01000003.1, from coordinate 44,281 downwards.
GATCATTGCACTCCGGGCCAGGTCGGCTTCGGCACGGACGCCGCTCGCGGGTCCGTCCCTCTCAAAGGGCGTGAGTTTAGGCGCTGACGGGAAACCTTGCTCGCTCAGGGTTGGCGACGCGCCTTATCAAGAAGCGCCGCCTGTCGGTCGATCTGGGTGCAGATGCCGCGCAGGATATCGACCTCCTCCATCTCGAGCCGAGTGCGCGACAGCAGCCGCCTGAGCCTCGGCATGAGTTTCTTGGGATGCCGGGGATCGATGAAGCCGATCGCCACCATGGAGCGCTCCAGGTGTTCGAAGACCCGCTCGACCGCTTCATGCGTAGCGAGGCGTCCTTGCCACGGCAAATCGGGCTCGATGGGCGTGGCAACCTCGCAGGAAAGCGTGTAGGCCATCACCTGCACGGCCTGCGCCAGGTTGAGCGAACCATGGCCAGGCGCGGTCGGAATCGACGTGACCGCCTGACAACGGCCCACCGATTCAATGGAAAGTCCGGTGCGCTCCGGACCAAACACAAACGCCACCTGATGAACGCCATCGATCGACAGTTCGCGCAGGGCTTCGCGCGCAGCCGCGGAAGGCGTCTGCGGCGTGGCGCCAAACTCGCGCGATGACGCACTGACCGCCACAGCAAACGACACCGGTGCCAGCGCTTCTTCCAGCGTGGCATGCACCCGGGCGTGCGCCAGCACTCCGGCGGCGTTACTCGCAAAGGCGATCGCGTCCGGGTGCAAAAGCACATCGGGAAAGCGCGGGTCGACCAACACCAACTGCTTAAACCCCATCACCCGCATGGCGCGGGCAGTGGCCCCAACATTGCCCGGATGACTGGGCTGAACTAGCACGAAACGGATTCTTGAAAACGCTTCCGGTGGATCGAACTGCAGCCCGTGCATCGGCTTCCCTTAAAATGATCGATTTCAGGACGCGTTCATGCATCCGATGCTCAACATCGCGGTTCGGGCCGCTCGGCAGGCCGGCCGAATCATCAACCGGGCCAGCCTCGACCTTGACACGCTGGCGGTGGCCCGAAAACAGCGCAACGATTTCGTCACAGAAGTCGATCGCGCGTCGGAAGAGGCCATCATCGAGGTGCTACGCACCGCTTATCCGAACCATTCTATCCTCGCCGAAGAATCAGGCCACGATCCCAAAGGCGCTGCGGGCCATCCCCGCGAGGCTGAACACATCTGGATCATCGACCCCCTCGATGGCACCACAAATTTCATTCACGGCTTTCCGCAATACGCGGTGTCCATCGCACTCATGCAGAAGGGCGTGGTCACCCAGGCGGTGGTGTACGACCCGTCGCGAGATGAGCTCTTCACCGCTTCGCGTGGTCGAGGAGCCTATCTCAATGGCAGGCGAATCCGGGTCTCGAAGCGGATCCGCATTGAAGAGTCTCTGATCGGAACCGGCTTTCCATTTCGAAAGCTCGACATGCTCGATGGTTACCTCGCCATGATGCGGGTGGTCATGGAGCGGGCCGCGGGCCTTCGTCGCCCCGGGGCTGCGGCACTCGATCTCGCCTATGTTGCTGCTGGTCGCCTCGATGGGTTCTTTGAACTGGGCCTCGCGCCCTGGGATGCGGCGGCTGGCAGCCTCCTCATTACCGAGGCGGGCGGAATGGTGGGTAATTTCGGTGCCGACGGCGATTACCTGTTTTCCGAGCAGATCGTGGCAGGCACGCCCAAGGTGTTTTCAGGGCTGATCGCCCTTCTTCAGCGGCATGTGGTGGCGGCCGAGGCGGCGGCGGCATCGGCGGCAGCAAGGTCGAGCGCGGCGGCGGCATCGGCCGCAGCAAGGTCAAGCGCGGCGGCGAAGGCCCCGTCTGCCGGTGAAACCTCCAACGGCGACGCCCGTCGCGACCCCACGAGGCGCGCAATCCGTCCCATCAAGAAACGCGTCGCAGCCGAACCCGACGCAGCGGCGTAAGCATCAGCGCGCCCTCAGCGCCCGCTCAGCGCCCCGCTCAGCGCCCCGCTCAGCGCCCCGCTCAGCGCCCCGCTCAGCGCCCCGCTCAGCGCCCCGCTCAGCGCCTTTTCAGAGCTCTTTCAGCGCACCCAGCCGGATCAGCCACTGCTCGAGGGACCCGAGCAGCGGCCGCTCCACCCACAGTTCAATCTGCCTGGAAGCAAGCGCATGCCCCTCTTCTGCAGAAGGCGACTCAACCAGTGTGACCGGGAAGGCACCCAGCCGGGTCGCCAGACAGCGCCCTGCCAGTGCCTCTGAGCCCACCGGTCCCGCGCGTTCGAACAGATCGGCGAGGGCCAGGGCGGATCCTCTCAGGCGTAGCCCTGCCCACGCATCGCTCACCACCGTAACAAGCGCCAGGCGGGCTGCGCCCGCCGATTCGAGCAAGCGATAAAGCCGCGCTTCGTCCTCTGCCGACCCCTCAATCAGCCAGACGCCCGGGGAGGTCGACCACCAACGCCAACGCTGCGCATGGTGGAGCGTCAGGGGCTGGGACCGCCATTCAACACCCAGTGCCTGGCCCACCCAGTCACTTTCCGCAGCGGGATCGAGACGCACCGAGATCAAGGCCCTGGGCGGAGCCCGCTCGAGCCAGAGCACTACAGGCGATTCAGCCACGCATCCTCCCGCCCTCGCCATCAAAGAAGATCGGCGCCACCACCCGCGCCGCGCGAAGGCTCAAGCCCTTCGCGGGTTGACCGGGCCGAACCGCGTCGCCCGATGCACCGGCAGTCGGCAGACGCCCGCGCGCTCGCATCGGCTGCGCCTGGGTGACCTGTACCACTTCGCCCGTTCTCAACCGCCCCGCTTCGAGCAAGGCGAGCGCGATCGGCCGGCCCAGTGCTTCGCTGTTTACGCTGGCGGTCACCAGTCCGATCGACTCGCACTGACTCGCAACCAGCACTGCGTCGCCACTCAGAAGCTGAGCACCTTCTTCAAAGGGTAGCCCTTCATCGACGCACTCGAGCCCGACCAGATGCCTGCGCGCCGCGGGCTGAGCCCGATCACGCGCCAGAGAGCGCCGTCCGATGAAGTCAGGCTTGTCCCAATGCACGCCCCATCCCAGACCCAGATCATCGGCGTTCGTGTCTCCGTCCACTTCATGGCCGAGCGAGATGAAACCCTTTTCAACGCGCAACACATGATTGGCCTCCGACCCTACCGGCTCAATGCCCAGGTCGGCACCCGCCGCCATCACCGCCTCCCAGAGCGCTAGCCCGCGCGAAGCGGGTACGCAAAGCTCAAAGCTGAGTTCACCGGTAAAACTCACCCGAAACACGCGCGCCTCGATACCCGCCACTGTCACCGACCGCCATCGCATGAAGGCAAACGACTCGCGGGCGAGCTCGACGCGAACCTGAGGCGCCACCAGTCGCGAAAGCAGCTCGCGCGCCTGCGGTCCACAGACCACGATATCGGCCCAATGCGATGCCACGGGCTCAATCATCACCCGTAGCGCCCCCTTGAACAGCCACTGGCGCGCGTACTCGAGCCAGCTCGCCATCGCATCTGCGTTGCCCGCAGTGCTGCTCAGCCAATACCGCCTGTCGTCGAGCCGGAACACAGTACCGTCATCAAAGATTCGACCGTCTTCTCGAAGCGCGAGCGCGTAGCGGCCCCGGCCTGGCTGCAGATCGGAGACCCGACAGGCGAGCACGCGCTCGAGAAACACCGCAGCATCCGGGCCGCCGATTTCGAATTTACCCAGCGGCGAACTGTCGTAGACGCCTACCGCCTGACGAACCGCACGGCATTCGCGGCGTACGGCATCGTCCATCGACTCATCAGCTTGCAGGTAATAACCAGGCCGTCGCCAATTGGCACCGGATTCGTAGAACACCGCCCCGTGATCGCGATGCCATTCGGTGATGGGCGTTTCACGGACCGGCCGGATCAACGGACCAGGGTCGGATCCAGCCAGTGTGCCGAAGGCCACCGGTACGAAGGGTGGCCGAGCTCGGGTGGGGGGTAGTGACGACGGATCACGGCCTTCAAGCCGGGCCAGATGCAGCAGGCCGTCGACCCCGGCTGAGCGTCCCTGATCCGGGCCCATGCCCAAGGTGGTGTAGCGCTTGAGCAAGTCTGTCGCCGAGTAACCCTCGCGCGAGGCAAGCGCGATATCAGCTGCCGTCACATCGCCAGCAAGATCGACAAATACGCGGGCGGCGACGAGGGAGGTCGGGTCAGGCGGCGGTTCGGTCGTATGAGCCGAGAGCGCCGGGGCCGCGCCCGATCGGGTCTCGCCCGCCTGCTGCGCCGAAGCCGGTGCGACCGACGCCCCGGTTGCGCGCACGCCTGCCAATCGCACGCCTGCCAATCGCACGCTTGCCAATCGATCAAGAAGCCCGCGCGCCGCTTGCCTGCCGCTTTCTGCGCAAGCTTCGGTCGATAACGCGCCCGCCACAGCGCCTGCAACCGCCAGCATCCGGTCGTCGGGTTCGCCTCGCAGCGCGCCACTTGCCGCGTGGTAGCGCGCAATGCCTCCGGCCTGCACATACAGCTGAAGCGCGGGATTCCAGCCGCCCGAGATCGCCAGTCCATCGCACGCAAGCGTGCGCGCAGCGCCGCTCGTGCTCACTGTGACAGCCGATAACCCATGCCGTCCGCCCTGCGTGCGAAGCACTTGTCCCTCGATAAGTGCAATGCCTCGATCATGTATCGCTGCATGAAGCGTGGCGGGCGCCACAGCTAAGCGCGGGGATACGACGGCCGCCACCTGCAGGCCCGCATCATGCGCCTCGAGCGCGACCTGCCACGCCGACAGATCGCTCGCCGCCAGCACCAGCTGCCGACACGGGGCTACTGCGTAACGGTGCAGCGCCGAGCGTACTGCGCTGGCGGTCATCACTCCCGGACGGTCGTTATCCTCGAAAAGAAGGCCGCGCTCGAAGGCGCCCGTGGCCAGGCAGATCGCGTTGGCTCGGATCATCCAGAGGCATTCGCGCGACCATCCGTCGCGCTCGACCGCAATGGCGAGGCCGTGGTCATACAGGCCCACCACTGTCGCGGCGGCAAGCCTGCGAAGACCCGGCGCAGACGACCAGCGGCCTGCGTCCCCGCGGATCGACTCGAGCGCAGTGCGATCGGCGGGCTCGGCACTTGCACCGAGCGTCCCCCCAGGCGAGGCCCGATCATCGGCCCAGATCACCGAGCAGCCTGCGGCGAGCAGCTGTGCTACCGCCGCCGCCCCGGCAGGTCCAGCCCCCACCACCAGCACATCGGCTTGCACATGACGTCGCTCAACCGAGGGGCCGCCTGCGGTGCGAGGCGCACGTCCCAATCCGGCTGCGCGACGAATCAGCGACTCATAGAGCGGCCAGGCCCAGCCCGGCCACTTGAAGGTCTTGTAGTAGAACCCCGCGGGCAGGAGCGCATGGAGCCTGTCAGCCAAGACGCCGACATCCCATTCAACACCGGGCCAGCCATGCATACCCCGTGCGACCAGCCCCTCTGCGAGCGGCGCCCGCGTGGCGAGCAGGTTGGGCTCCTCCCAGGGTTCAACCAGTTGCACGAAGGCATTCGGATCATCCCAGCCCTCGGCGCGAATGCCCCGCCGCCGATGAAGCTTGAAGCTGCGGGCGACAGTGCGAACACCATTGGCAAGCAGTGCCGACGCCAGCGTGTCGCCTGCCAAACCTTCGAGCCTCCGATCGTCGAACTGAAACCCAAGCCGCTGCGACCGGTCGATCTCGGAGCCACCCTGGGCAAGACGAAAACCCGCCTTCAATTCCGGTCTCCGGCGAGTGTGATCGACCCGGTGTCATGGGAAAGCGTGTGCCGCTCGACACGCAGCCATTGCCGACATCCGGCCGCATGCCACCAGAGCTCGATATTCCAGCCTGCGGGATTGGCACGCTGATACAGGACCTGCGACCACGCGGCCTCATCAAGCGCCCCCGGATCGTCCGGCCGCGGCGCGGCCTCGCCCGCGCACTGAAATTCGGTCTCAGGGCGCTCGCCGCAGAAGGGGCAGTGAAGTCTCAGCATCGCTAGAACCGGTTGGAGGCGCTGGCAGTTTCAAACAGCAGTCGCCCGGTGAGGAAGCGCTCGAGCGAAAACGGCTGGATCCAGGGATCAGCCTCGCCCGTGGCGATCAGCCTCGCGAAACTTCGACCGCCTGCGGGTATGGATTTGAACCCGCCCGAGCCCCAACCGGTGCTCACGAACAATCCCTTGACCGATGTGTTCGAGACGATCGGCGTGGTGTCAACCGACAGATCAATCGCCCCTGCCCACTGCCGAAGGAGCTTGATGCGCGCAAAAGACGGAAACAGCTCGATCATCGAGGCCACGGTGTCGAGCACCACCTGGGGCGCACCGCGCTGAGCATAGGACGCATACCCATCTGCCCCTCCGCCAATGACGAGCTCACCCTTGTCAGATTGGCTGAGGTAGACCGCGAGCGCTGGCGCCGTGACCACGATATCGAGCACAGGCTTGAGCGGCTCGGACACAAAGGCCTGCAAAGCGACTGTCTCAATGGGAAGCCGCAGCCCCGCCATTGCCGCCAACCGGCCCGAGTGGCCCGCGACCGCCAGACCCACCAGCGGCGTGGTGATGTCGCCGCAAGACGTGCGCACGCCCTTCACCGAGCCGCCAGGACAATCGATACCGGTCACCTCGCAGCGCTCGACAATATCCACGCCTGCGGTGCTTGCAGCACGCGCATATCCCCAGGCTACCGCATCGTGACGCACGGTGCCGGCGCGCCCCTGCCAGGCACCTCCAAGAATGGGAAGCCGCATCGCCGGGTCACGGTTAAGGAGTGGGACCAACTGATAACATTCATCCGCACTCAGCAGATCGTAATCAGCCCCCGCCATTCGCATGGTGTGGAGGCGCCGGCGCGAGTCGCGAACCTTGCCCCAGGTCTGAAGAAGCTCGATCTGTCCGCGGTGGCTCACCATGAGATTGAAGTCGAGCCGCGCCGACAGGTCGGTCCAGAGCCGAAGGTTCTCATCCTGAAAACGGATCGCCTGCTCGCGGAGGTAATTGGACCGGATCACGGTGGTGTTGCGACCGGTATTACCTGACCCGATCCAGCCGCGTTCGAGCACTGCCACACGCAGGCCATGGTCGCGGGCGAGATGCCAGGCGCTTGCCAGCCCGTGACCGCCGCCGCCTACGATGACTGCGTCATAGCTTGACGCGGGCGCTGCAGCACGCCACGCCCTCGGCCAACCACGATGGCCTTGCAGGGCCTGGCTGATCAGGTTGAAGATCGAATAACGCATCGCGCAGCCAGTGTAGCCGCACATCCCCGCTCGCGATGCCCGCATCGCGGGCGGGGTGAGGGTTTGCTGCTAACATTCGTCGACCTGTTCAACCGACGAGGATCGTCTCATGAAAGCCTTCCGGATCCTGGTCGCCCTTGCCGCGACCAGCCTTGCCCTGTTTACTGCGCCCAGCCAGGCGCAGGCCCCCGGTAAATCACGACTGCAGACGGTGCTCGAGCGCGGCACGGTTCGGGTCGGCACCACCGGCGACTTCAACCCCATGTCCATTCGCGACCCTGCCACCAACAGCTACCGTGGCTTTGACATCGAGGCCATGGAGCAGTTCGCGAAAGACCTGGGCGTGAAGATCGAGTGGGTGCCTGCGGAGTGGGCGACGCTCGTGGCCGGCATCACCGCCAACCGCTACGACATCTTCTCCGGCGCTTCGCTCAATATGGCACGCGCCAAGACCGTTGCCTTCTCCGATCCCTACACCGAGGCGGGTACTGTTCCACTGGTTCAGAAGAACGACGCGGCCAAATTCAAGAGCTGGGCCGACCTGAACCAGCCGGGCACCGTGGTCTCCGTACTGCTGGGCACCGTGTTCGAAGAGCAGGCTAAAGCCCACTTCCCGCAGGCCCGCGTACGCTCGGTTGAAAAACCGGCCACCGGCTACCAGGAACTGCTGGCAGGCCGCGCGCAGGCCACCATTACCAGCAATGTGGAAGCAGCCACGCTCGTCAAGCAGTTCCCCAACCTGGCGATCGTGGGAGGCGCCGAGCTTCGCAACAAGCGCCCGTTTGCCTATCCGCTCCCCCAGGGTGACGCGGTCTGGACGACCTACGTCAACAACTGGATTGCACTCAAGAAATCCGAGGGTTTCTTCCAGGCTCTTGAAGCCAAGTGGCTCGGCGGGCAGTAACCCTCGGCCTGTGCGCGGCCCTGCCACTTCTGCTGGCGGGCTGCGCATCCAACTCCGGGGGTTATACCTGGGGCTGGTACATTTTCAATCCGCTCTCCGCCAAAGGACTGGGAAATATCCAGTTCATGGCGGCAGGGTTGGGGCTCACGATCTCGCTCGCGGTCAGTGCCATTGCGCTGTCGGTGCTGATCGGCATCTCGATGGCGCTTGCCGGCATGTCGCCTTCGCGGCTGCTTCGCAGCACGTCACGGGTGTACGTGGAGTGTCTGCGGGCCATTCCGCTTCTGGTACTGCTCCTCTGGGTGTATTACGGTCTACCGGTCATCACCGGGCTGCAGTTTGGCGCTTTCACGGCGGGCGTCCTGTCACTCGCGCTCTCCGACTCCGCGTTCGAAGCTGAAGTTTTTCGGGCGGGCATTCAGTCGGTACCGCGCGGTCAAACCGAGGCCGCGCGCTCGCTGGGGCTGTCCGGCTGGCACACGTTCCGGCTGGTGATATTCCCGCAGGCCATTCGCACCATTCTTCCGGCGCTTGGCAACCAGTTTGTGTATGTGCTCAAGATGAGCTCACTGGTTTCAGTGATCGGTCTTCAGGAACTCACACGCCGCGCCAACGAACTCAATGTGACCGAATATCGCCCGCTCGAGATCTACACCATGCTGGTGCTTGAGTATCTGGTACTCATCCTGCTCACGTCCTGGGGCGTACGTGCGCTCGAGCGCCGGATGTCGCGTCATCAGCGTTAAGGCGCGTCGGAAGAAGCTATCACCATGCAGCTCGCCCTCAGCACCTCGGCGCAGGTGGCGCAATACCTGGAACAGTCGCGCACCATTGTGTTGCCGCTCGGGTCCACCGAGCAGCACGGGCCAGTCGGCCTGATCGGCACGGATTCAGTCTGCGCGCAGACCATCGCAGCCCGGTTGGGCGAGCGTACTGGGGCGCTGATCGCACCCACGGTTGCCCATACGGTCGCGCAGTTCAATCTGGGTTTTCCGGGAACCATCGCGGTGCGGGCGAGCACTCTCCTCGCACTCATTCTGGACATGCTGCATGCACTCGCCGACCAGGGGTTCGAGCGAATCTATTGCCTGAACGGTCATGGCGCCAATATCGGGGTGGCGAGTGCAGCGTTTCAGGATTTTTATCTTGAACGCGCGAGGATGCAGGGCGCCCGGATGGCTCGCTGCCAGCTGCGCAGCTGGTGGGAGTATCCGCAGGTCGATCAGCTGAGGCGCAAGTGGTACGGCGCACACGAAGGGCTTCACGCCACCCCCAGTGAAATTGCCATCGCGATGGCGGCTGAGCCAGCGGCCAGCGAGCGAGCGCGCCGCGAAGGAGCAGAGCACGCGCTCGAGGCGCCCCCCGCGCTCACTGCTGCGTTTCTGCGCGACCATGCCGGCGATAATCACTTCGACCGAAACGCCCATCGCGCAGCCTTTCCTGATGGCCGGGTCGGGTCGCATTCCCTGCTTGCCACTCGCGACCAGGGCGAGGCGCTGCTCGCAGCGGCGGTGGTCGATGCCGTGCAGGACGTGGCGGCGTTTGAAGCGGAGCACTGACATGCTGATTCTCTACGGACTACCAGTTTCCACTTTCAGCACCAAGGTGCGGATTGCGCTTCATGCCAAGGGCATTGCGTTTGAGGAAAGGCTGCCACCAGGCGGTTACCGATCGGATGCCTGGCGGGCCATCATCCCGACCGGCACCATCCCGGCCATCGACCATGATGGTTTACTGTTGGCCGAATCCGAAGCAATCATCGAGTATCTCGATGAAGCTTTCGAAGGGCCAGCGCTCCTGCCCGGCAACGCTGCCACCCGTGCACGCATCCGCATGCTGGCCCGCGTGCATGATCTGGCGGTGGAGCCTGCTGTACGCGCCCTGTTTCCGCTGATTCGCGATCCGGCCCGACGCGAATCGCTGCCCACGCTGGCTGCCGGCATCGCGGAGCGCCTGCGGCAACTTGCGCAACTGCGATCAGGCGACCCACACTGGATGGCGGGCGTGGCATTCAGCACCGCCGATTGCGGCTTTGCCGTCACGCTGCCGCTCGCGGCGCACCTTCTGGACGCGCTCGGCCAACCGCTCAACATGCCGGCATCGATCACCGGCTGGCTTTCGCGTAGCGCCGATCACCCCGCCGTCGCCGCAGGCCTTGCCCCCTGGCGTCCGGCCACCGAAGCCTGGCTCACGCAGGCCCTGGCGGGAGCATCCAAATGAAAGGCCACCCGAAAGCAAGCCCGCTTCACCAGCCTGATTGGCGATATGTGGACAAAATCTCGCTTGAGGAATTCACCCGCGCAGACTGGGATCTGCTGGGTGCCCAGCGCGCGCGTTACTACGCTGATGAGCAGGCCAGGCAGGTGCTTCGCATGCTCGCGGCCTCCGAGCGCGACACCACCTTCGGCTATCAGGTGAACAACTATCGCCATAGCCTGCAGTCAGCCACCATGGCGCTGCGCGATGGCCTGGATGAGGAGGACGTAGCGGTGGCGCTACTCCATGACATTGGCTTCATTGCCTGCCCGCAGCGGCATGGTGAGTTCGCAGCGGCGCTGCTGGGCGCTTATGTGAGTGAGCGCAATGAATGGATGCTTCGCCGGCACGCGATTTTTCAGGATGTGCATGCGCATCATCATCCGGAGGCCGACCGGCGCGCCCGTGAGCGCTGGCGCGGGCATCCGCATTTCGAGTGGGCAGCCACCTTCGTGGCGCGCTATGACCAGGCGACGGTCGACCCAGCCTATGAATGCGCGCCGCTCGAACATTTCGAGCCGATGGTGAAGCGCCTGTTCGCACGCCCGCCTCGGCCGATGCCGCTTCCAGATTAGGCAGGGCGTGCGCCCGAGCCCACCTGGCCCACGCCGCGAACACCGAACCCTGATCACCCCAGCCCCGGAGCACCTCAGATGTCTGCCTGGATCCGCATGATTCCCCTTGAAGAGGCGCAGGGATCGCTCGCCTCGGCCTATCAGAAAGTGACCACACCACACGGTACAGTGGATAACGTGATGAAGGCGCACAGCCTGCGGCCGCATACGATGGAAGGTCATGTGGCGCTTTATCGAAGCGTGCTGCATAACCCCGACAACACGCTGCCGTTCTGGTTTCTGGAGGTTGTCTCGTCCTACGTCAGCATGCTCAACGAATGCACCTACAGCCTCACGCATCATTGGTCCAATGCCCGGCGGCTGATTCGCGAGGGGGCACGGTCCGATGCCATTCATGCCGCCCTCTCGGCGCGGGCACCCGAGCAGGCGTTCGAGGGCAAAGAGCTGCAACTGCTCCGGTATGCAGGCAAGCTCACCACCAGTGTGGCCCGCATGGAGAAGGCCGATATCGATGCGCTGCATGCGGCCGGCTGCAACGATGGCGAAATACTCGAGGTCAATCAGGTCTGCGCCTATTTCAACTATTCGAACCGGCTGCTCAATGGCCTGGGTGTGACCACCCAAGGCGATGTGATCGGCTATTACAAGGAAGACGAATGAACCGGCACAGCGCACGCGTCGTATCGGCCGATGACATCCCGGTGATTGACGTATCCGGGCTGGGCGACCCAAACCGCGCGACGCTCGAAGAAGTGGGCGAACAGATGCGTGAAGCCGCCGCGCGGATCGGCTTCTTTTATGTAAGCGGCCACGGCATTGCGCAGTCCCTGATCGAAGAGGTGGATACCACCGCCCGGCGCTTCTTCGCCGCGCCGCTCGCAGACAAGCTCTCAATCGAGCCGGTTGGCAGGCATCGCGGCTACATCAAGCAGGGCGAAGCCAAGATGTCTGACCGTGCACGCCCCGATCTCAAGGAGAGCTTCATCTGGGGGCTGGACGTGGGCGAGGACGACCCCGACTTTCTGGCGGGAAACCGTATGATCGGACCGAACCGCTGGCCCGCCTTCATGCCCGAGCTGCGACCCGTCTTGAACCGCTATCTCGAGGAGGCGCATGCCTGCGCGAAGCGTCTGCTGCGCGCGCTCGCGGTGAGCCTGCACGCCTCCGACGACACTTTTATCCAGCGCTTTGAGAAGCCGATTTCGCGCGGCTCGCTGGTGTACTACCCCCCGCAGCCGCCCGAGCTCGGCGACCGGCAGTACGGCGTGGCGCCGCATACCGACTACGGGGTCATCACGCTCTTGCATCAGGACCCGGTTGGGGGGCTTCAGGTTGCAACGCGTGGGGGCGAATGGGTCACCGCCACCCCCATCCCGGGCACGCTGGTGATCAACTCAGGCGACCTGATGGGGCGCTGGTCAAATGATGTGTTCAAGTCGAACCCGCATCGGGTGATCAACAGCTCGGGGCGCGAGCGGCTGTCGATTGCTGTGTTCGTCGATCCCGACTACGACACGCCGATTGTGCCGGTGACTGCGGTGGGGGTTGCTTCGAAGTATCCCGAAGTGAGCTGCGGCGAATACATCCTGGGGCGCTTTGACAAAGCATTTGAATATCGTAAGCGCCCAGGGTGAGCGGGCGGCAAGAGATCTGTCGTCGCGAAAGTAAAGCAGGGCGTCGACCACTGTAAGCGGCACCCAACGAGGCCACCATGCTCAAACTTGTCATCGGGAACAAGAACTACTCCTCCTGGTCCATGCGCGCCTGGGTACTGATGCGGCAATCGGACATTGACTTCGAAGAGGTCATGCTGCGCTTCGATGGTTTTTCCCCTGACTCGCAGTTCAAGACACGCATCGTCGAAGTCAGCCCAGCCGGTCAGGTACCCGTACTGATCGATGAAGAACTCGCCGTTTGGGACACGCTGGCGATCGCCGAGTATCTAGCCGAGAAGTTTCCTGAGCGCAAGCTCTGGCCGAGCCCGATCGCAGCCCGTGCGCGGGCGCGCAGTGTCTGCGCCGAAATGCATGGCGGCTTCTCGGCATTACGTAGTGCCTGCCCAATGAACATCGAGGCACGCTTGCCTGAAGTTGGCGCGCTGGCTATGCGCGATAAGACCGCGGTACGCGCCGACCTGAACCGAATCGTGACGATGTGGTCCGAACTGCTGGGGCAATCCAAAGGACCTATGTTGTTCGGCCAATTCGGTATCGCCGATGCCTACTATGCCCCGGTCGTGATGCGTCTGTTCACCTACCAGTTGCCTGTGCCAGCCGATGTACGCGCCTACATGGACCGGGTAACAAACCTGGAAGCGGTCGGCGCCTGGATGCAGGACGCACTCGCTGAACAGGACTTCCGGGATTTTGAGGAGCCCTACCGGTTGAGCCGCTGAGCGCCTGAGCAAGGAGATGAGAGCCGACCCGCACAGGCGAGCGCGTCTTCAGGCGGGGGCTGGAGCACCGCCAACCAGCTCGATCAGCGCCGCTTCGGAAATGACCTGGGTACCGAACTTTCTCGCCTTCTCCGCCTTACTGCTCGCCGACTGCGGGTCGGCAAGCACGAGATAAGTGGTCTCGCGCGCGACGGTGTCCACAAGCTTCATGCCCACGGCGGCGAGGGGCACTTCGTAGTCAGACTTCTTTCGCCCGCTTGGCAGCTTGCCACTGATACACACCGTTTTCGCGGGCTCGCGCCCCTCTTCATCGCCGTGCACATCACGCTGGGGGGGCGTGACCACCACTCCGTTGGCAAGCAATTTGTCGATGACGGTGCCCATTGCATCAATGCCATCCTGAATCAGGCCGCCCAGGTTTGGAACCCCCACGCGCTCGGCGAACTCAGCCTCGCGCAATCGGCCTGCACGCCATTGATCGAGCGTGTCCAAATCACCGCCCGCCGCCTCGATCATCAGTTCAATCCGGCGAACGCCCGCGCTCTCGATGCCCAGCGACCCGAGGAACTGTGCGAGCGAGAGCGTGCGGGTGGCATCGATTGCATCGAGAATCGTGCGGGCGCGCTTGTCGCCCAGGCGAATGCCCTTGTCGTCATTGATGATCAGCTCGGCGAGCTCGGCAGCGCGTGAGCCGAGTGAGTACAGGTCGGCGGCGTCTTCGATGCCGAAGCGTTCCAGCATCGCCTCGAGCACCGAATCGCCGATGCCCTGAATGTCGAGGCTCGTGATCCAGCGATCAATTTTCCCAGTGCTCTTTTTGGGGCACACCGCGTTCCGGCATTCGAGGATCACGCCTTCGTCGCCCGAGGTGGTCCTGCGCCGACCAACCTCCCCGCCGCAGAACGGGCACTGAAGAGGAGTGAGGATAGGACGCCGGTCAGGTGGCCGCGCCGTCACGCGGATCACCTTTGGAATGATGTCGTTCGCCTTGATAAGCCAGACCGAGTCGCCGATCGCCACATCCAGCCGTGCGATTTCATCAAAGTTGGCGAGCGAGGCGCTGCTCACCGTGGTGCCACCGATATCTACCGGGCGAAGCTGAGCGGTGGGCACCAGTGAGCCGGTGTGACCGCCGCTCACGATCACGTCTTCCAGCACGGTTTCCGCGCCCGCTGAATCAAACTTCCAGGCTACCTGCCCCTTGGGTCGACCCGCGGTGACGCCAAGCGCCTCCTGGCGCGCCGCATCGTCGATCTTGATCACGACCCCGTCGATCCAGAAAGCGAGCGTCTCGCGGCGCGCAGCCACATCACGATACCAGGCGATGGCGTCGTCGACCGTCTGGCAAAGCGCGTGCGGAATGAGGTGAAAGCCCAACTCGGCAAGGCGCGCGAGTTTGTCGGATTCCGACGTAAAACGAACCGAAGTCCCCTCACGCTGTTCATCTATGTCAAACGCGAAGGCTGTCAGGAAATCACACTGATGACCGTTCTTTCGCCCCATGATGCCGCTACCGGCATTACGCGGGTTTTTGCTACGGGCCGGGTCAACCCGCGCCCAGTCCGCCACGGTCAGGATCACTTCGAAGCGTATGGCTCCAGTGAAGGCCGCGCCTACCCAGGCGGGTAGCCCCTGAAACCGAATGGCATTAGCGGTGATGTCCTCGCCGATCACCCCGTCGCCGCGCGAAATCGCCTGGACGAGACGCCCCTCGCGGTAGTAAGCGGCCGCGCTTGCGCCATCTCCCTTCAAGCTGACATGGAGGGGCGGCCCGCCGCTTTTTTCCACCCAGGCGCGAAACTCAGCTTCGGAATTGACCTTGCTCTGGCTGCCCATGGGCATCGCATGCCGGGCCTTGGTGAGGATGCTGTCAGCCGGCACAGGCGAACCGACCATGGCGAGCAACGAATCATCGGGGGCGAGCAGTCGGAGTTCGTCTTCGAGGGAGTCGTACTCGGCATCGGGCATGATCGGCTCGGGGCCAAAGTAGTAGGCGTGCTTGGCCTTGAGAATCAGGTCGCGAAGTTGGTCGATACGAGCGGGCATGGCAACCACGGCTGAAATGAGCTCGTCACTTTAGCAGTCAGGCCGCTGTCGGTAATAATGGCGACCCAGGAGGCCAACCACCATGAATGCACCCTCGCGCACCGCGACAACCGATGCTTCTTCATTCCCCGACCGCGAACGCGTGCGCGAAGCGCGAATCGATCTGACCGCCGCGCTCCGATGGGCTGCTCGGCTGGGGTTTAATGAGGGCGTCTGCAACCATTTCAGCCTGGAACTCGCGCCCGATCGCTACCTGATCAATCCTCAGGGCCTGCACTGGTCGGAAGTCACCGCAGGCGACATGCTACTGATCGATGGCAGCGGTCGATTGCTGGAGGGCCGCCATGCGCTCGAGCCCACCGCTTTTTTTATTCACAGCTGGATTCATCGCACCAGTCCGCGGGCCAAAGCCGTACTGCACACTCACATGCCCCATGCCACCGCGCTCACGCTGGTGGAGGGTGGGCGGCTTGCCTGGTGCAACCAGAACACGCTACGCTTCTGGGGACGCGTGGGCTACGACGATCACTATAACGGCGTAGCGCTCGACGATGCCGAGGGCGAACGTATCGCCTCACAGCTGAAGGATCAAGACGTGCTCTTCATGGCGAGCCACGGCGTCACCGTGGTGGGGGCGAACCTGGCCTGGGCGTTTGATGACCTCTATTACCTCGAGCGCGCCTGCATGCACCAGATGCTAGCCACCCAGATGGCAGCCGGCAAGCCGCTCCGGCAGGTGCCCGAGGCGATGTGCGCCAGGGTGGGCGCACAGATCGCGGGCGAACGCCAACAGTCGGAACTGTTTTTTGCCTCGATCAAGCGGATTCTCGATCGAGAATCGCCGGGGTGGGCAACGATCTGACGGTTCAGAACCCGAGCTTCGGTGCTGGGCTCAGCGCCTGATGCCGCGGCTCGCAGGAATCTTCAATAGCCGCGCGGCGGCAAGAAGGCGCTCATCGAGCGTGTAGAACATTTCCGTCGCGCGATTGGCGGCAATTGCCAGGTGCAGCGCGTCGCCTGCGCGGAGCTTGGTATTGAATTGTCGGATGAACGTTGCGGCCAGATCGAAATCGGATATTCGCGGTGGTTCGACGACAAAGCAGTCTTTAATGACCCAATCAAACTGGACAACGACCTCCAGGGCATCCGCGTCAGTCAGACCACCCATGCGGACTTCCCGCGCGATCAGACTGTAAAACCTGCTGGGTCCAGTGGCTGACGCAAAGATCGCCGGGCGTTTGGCGAACCACCCACGCCTCAACTTTTCTGCTGAGCGCTTCCTTGAGAAATAGTGGAGCGAGGAGGCTGACGTCGCGGTAACGCATCAGTGCCCTTCATTGCGAAGATCTTGAACCAGATCGGCGCTGGGCTTTCGCCACGCCGGCAAGCGCTTTCGAAAATCAGCGAGTGACCGGAACGGCTTCTTCGGCGACTCAACAGCGCTCAGCCTGGCAACGGGGATCCCCCGGCGGGTAATGACAATCTCTTCCCCCGCTTCAATCTCTTCGAGGAGCTGGCTGAGGTGTGTCTTGGCTTCGGCCAGTGTAACGGTTCCCATCGCAACCCCGCTTGGTCATCAACTTGGTCATCGAGATGGTCATCCTAGACACCAGATTGTAGGGTGTCTTCCCGAACGGAGCGACGATCTGACGGTTCAGAACCCGAGCTTGGGCAGCGCCAATCCCTGAACGCCAGGTTCGAAGGCGAGCAGGCGCCCGGCCCATGTCTCGCGGGCCCGCGCCGCGTCGTCCAGCCTGAAAGTCATGGACGTGACGTAGAGCGTGCGCAGATCGGGGCCGCCAAAGGCCACACTGGTGGGGCGGCTCACAGGAAGGCGCAGCTCGCGTTCGATCCGACCCTGCGGATCGATACGCACGAGCTGCGAGGCGCCAAGTTCCGCCACCCACAGCATGCCCTCAGCATCGATCGTGCAGCCGTCGGGATGGCCACGACGACCCACGAAGCTGATCAGAAGCCGGCGGTTGGCGACCTCGCCCGTTGCCGCGTCACAGTCCCAGGCGTAGATGTGCCCTTCGGGATGCGTGTCGGTGTGATACATGGTGCGGCCATCGGGGCTGAATGCGATGCCGTTCGAGACCTGAAAACCCCGGTCAACGGTGGCTGCGATCAGGCTGCCATCGATCCGATACAACTCGCCGAGCGGTTGTTTGAGCGTGCGTTCGTAGGAGCCTATCCAGAGCCGGCCGGCGGGATCAACCGCGCTGTCGTTCAGGCGCTGGATCGAGAAATCAATGCCCCAGAGCGGCAGCCAGCGAAGCTGATCGGGCGACGGATCGGTAATCGCGAGGCCGCGCTGGAAGTGAATCAGCAGGCTGCCGTCGGCGCGCTCGCGCACGCCGGAAGCGCGCTGCGGCAGCTTCCAGGTGGTGGTGAGACCGCTTTGCGGGCTGTAGCGGTGGAGCGTCTTGGGCTCCAGGCCCACGTCAACCCAGTACAGGGCCCGCTCGCGCGCGACCCAGAGCGGGCCCTCGCCGATGGACGTGGCATGATCGGTGACGCAGCGGATGTCGGCAGTAGTCATCAGGGTTTCCAGGAATTTCCGGTGTTGCTACCGGGTAGGGTTTGGCGCGTATCGCGAACTCGAGTACATTTTCTCCGCTCTCTCCTCATTATCTTCATACCGGAGTCAATCCATGGAACTCCTTCGCCGCGCTGCACTTACCGCCTCGCTTGCCGCGCTCACCCTTGCCAGTGCCGCGGCAATAGCCCAAGCTTCCTATCCCACCCGTGCGATCAAATTGCAGGTGCCTTTCGCGCCCGGCGGCACCACCGACATCATTGCGCGGGTGATCGCTGAGCCGCTTGGCAAGGCACTCGGCCAGCCGGTCGTGATTGAAAATAAGGCAGGCGGCGGCGGCGTGGTCGGCGCTACCGAAACGGTTCGAGCCACACCGGATGGCTACTCGCTTGGCATGGCCACGGTCTCAACCACCGCCGCCAACCCTGCGATCAATCCAAAGATCCCTTATAACCCTGTCACCGACTTCACGCCCATCATCAATATTGCTGCAACGCCTAACCTGATTGCGGTGCACCCCAGCTTCCAGGCACGTGACTACAAATCTTTTATCGATGAGCTGAAATCCAAGCCCGGCAAGTATTCCTACGCTTCGTCGGGTACTGGGGGGATCGGTCATCTTCAGACCGAGCTGTTTAAAAGCCTGGCGGGCGTATTCGTGACCCACATCCCCTATCGTGGTGCGGGCCCGGCACTGAACGATACCGTCGCCGGCCAAGTGCCCATCATCTTCGACAACATTCCCTCGGCATTACCATTCGTGCAGGCCAACCGGCTGGTGCCGCTGGTCGTGGCTGCTCCCCAGCGGCTGGCGGTGCTACCGAATGTCCCGACCTTCAAGGAAGTAGGCCTGGAGCCGGTGAACCGGATGGCGTACTACGGCATTCTGGCGCCGAAGGGTCTGCCGGGCGACATCATTGAGCGGATCAACGCGGCCGCCCGCAAAGCGCTGGAAGATCCGGCGGTTCGCAAGCGTATCGAAGATACCGGATCGATCGTGATTGGCAACAGCCCCGCCGAATTCGCTGCGCAGATCAAGGCCGAGTTCGAGGTGTACCGCCAGGTGGTCGCCCAGCAGAAACTCTCGCTCGAGTAAGGTGGGGCCCTCGGATCAGCGCCCAGCCGGGCGGCGCCCCGCTAGCCGCTTCTGACCGGGTCCCGGCCCCATCGACGTCTGAGCGCAAGGTAGTCGCCCTCAAGGGGGCCGCTGTTCAGCTCGGGTTGCCAACCAGTAAGGGTAAAGAAGTCCTCAAGCCGGTAGGGGCCCAGATCGGTTCGTTTGAGTGTTGCGTGTCGGAGTGCGAGCACTACCCGCACGACGCCCGCATTCCTGAGAGCCCCGGCGCACATTGGACACGGCTCCATCGTGCAATAGAGGGTTGCCCCCTGCGTGCTACCGACCCCGTGGATGGCTTCGGCACGCCGAATGGCGTCAGTCTCGGCGTGCACAGTGGTGTCGCATTGCGAGACCTGCCGGTTCTGGCCGGTCGAGAGCAACTGGCCGTCGCGAACCAGCACAGCGCCGGTCGGCCAGTCGCCTCGCTCGAATGCTTCCACAGACTGGGCAAGCGCGAGTTGCATCCAGTGCAGGTCAGCGCGCCCATCGCTCGTCCGCCCTGTGGAGGCAGCGGGTGCCTCTCCGGCCGCCGGCGCTGCGCCACCTGCCGAAGCCCCGCCCGTTGACACCCATCGCCCGCGAGTCGCCCCCACCGCCGCCACCCGTTCGAGCAGCATCTGGCCCAATACACCGTAGGGGCTCGCGAGCGTCTCGAGAATTTCAAAGTGATTGCAGCCTTCCACGACGCACCGCGTCACCGCGCGCCCTGCCGCCTCGGCAGCCGCTGCATAGTCGTTCGCCTGACGCTGAAATTCCGGACTCTCGAGCGAACCCCAGGCGACCGTAAGCGGCGTGGTCAGGGCCGCCACATGGCGAATGGGGCTGAGCGCATTCACCTGGTCTTCTGACAGCCTCACATAGTCGCTCCGGGCCGACAAGCGCACCGGCTGCAGTTCGTAGATGCCGCTGCACACGGTGAGGCTCGCCACCGGTGAATGCGTGCGTAGCGAAAATTCCGACGCCCAATTCGTGTGCAATGCGGCTGCGCTCAGATGCCCGCCCGACGAATGCCCTAACAGATGGATACGCGCAGGATCGATACCGAGCGCCTCGGCGTTGGCCGATACCCAGGCGATCGCGCGACGGATCTGGTCGGTCATACGGCCCAGGTCGCCATCGAGTTCGGTGACCGGCGCAAAGTCGGGGATCAGCACCGCGCAGCCCCGGTCGATGAACGAGTCGGCGATGAACGCATAGTTTCGTGCCAGCCCGCCACGCCATGCCCCGCCATGGACGAAGAGCAACGCGGGCAGGAGACCTTGTGAAGTGCTGCGAGACCGAGGCCTGAAGCAATCAAGCGCCTCCGCTTCAGTCGGTCCATAACGATGCCTCGAGGGCGCGCCAAGCCGGCCGTGCGCGCGCTCACTCGCGAGTTCATAGCGCTTGAGCACCTGCTGCATGTTGGGGGCATGCGGCGCCTGATCATAGGCGCGGTCGAGCGCTGCCTGATCGAGGTCGAGCCAAACCTTCGGTGCCGCGAATGAATCAGCCGCCATGTGTGAGCCCTCCATCGATTGCAAGCTCTTGACCGGTGATGAAGCGTGCCGCCTCCGAACAGAGAAAAGCGACCGCATTGGCGATGGCGTCGCAGCCGAGGGGTTCAGCGATGCACTGCATCCCGAGAATCATCTGCTTGTAGGCGTCAGGAAGACGACTGGATTGCAGACCGTACAGAACCACCCCTGGCAACACGGTATTCACGGTCACACCGAGAAAGTCAGGTGAGACCGAAGTCATTGAACGATCGGGCGCATCGACGCTCAAAGAAGAAACGCAATGCCGGGCAACTCCGCCTCGGAGTTGATGAGGTTGACGCGCTTGGCTGCGATCGCGAGCCGCCCATCGACCCGCCGCAGGCGGTGCTCGACCAGCGCAGCCCAGCTACGCTGCACTTCGGGACGGTACTCAAGCAGAATGAGCGTGGAGGCCACCCGCAGCTCGCTGGCGTCCTTAGAGAGAATTTGAACATTCCCGATCTGATGGACGGTCCGGGCGAGCGGTCGCCGCGCATGCGCCCTGGGATGGGTAATCTGGCGCACGCGCAACTCGAGTAGCGTTCGATCGTCGTGAATAATCGACGAAGTGCTCAGCGGATCGGTCTGGGCAGCCTCGAGTGGCACCCAATAGGTGGAATCATCGGTAAAGAGCGCGAGCCAGTCTTCGAATTGGTGGGTATCAAGCAGACGCGCTTCATGAAACAGGAACTGGCGAATGTCCTCCATTCGAGCAAAGCGCGCAGTATCGAAGTCGGCTGGCTGCGAAGCGGCAGGACGCGTCATGCTGCGCTCCCTGAGCTATCGGCGCACATATAACGCAGCCAGGTATCGAACTGCCGACGAATGAATATTTCACTCGTACCGGTTCCGCCCCGTAGAAGCGCACCATCAGGCACATCGCCCCCCACGCCGCGCGCCAGATTCACCCACTCAGGCTGGGCCGACTCCAGTCCTTTCTGAACCCGCCCATACACTTCGAGATCGTCGGTCAGCACCCAGGATGCGGTGCCGTTCACGACATTGGAAAACGCGACGGTATCGCGAAACATCTGCTCGGGCGCGCCTTTCAGCCTGAGGTTGTAGGTGTAGACCACGGTGCGATTGACGGCAAGCGGGTGAACGATCCGCAACTGCCGAAACTGGCTCATGAAGGACACGTTCGGATAGATGATGGTGTTCCAGCGCGTGACGCCCAGAATACGCTGCGCTTCATCGGCGCCCACCCGCCCCTCGAGCCGCTTTCGGTATTCCGCAAATACTGGATTGTTGAGCCCCACCACCAACCGACCATCGGAGTGGTAGTCACCCATGTAGCCGTGGCCCCAGTCGCTGGTCCACATGCCAACGGCCTCCCATACCGGTTCGGGCGTACCGTTCTGGCGCATCTGCCGAATTGAAATATCGGCATATTTTTCCGGTTGACCGGGATCGGGCGCGTCACGCGCCACATGCACCGACGAGATGTGCACGTGGGTGGGATGCACACCGTCAAGGTGATTTTCCAGCACCAGCTTCCAGTTACCCTCGTAAGTGTGTTTGAACACGCCACCGGCAACCTCGACTTCGCCGTCGGGTGCGCGATCGACCAGATCATCAAATGAACTCGCAAGCGGCCCGAGAAAGTCGACCAGATCAGGCCCCGAGGGCGACAGGCTGGCAAAGATGAAGCCACGGTAGAGATCCACCCGCGGCACCGCGCGTAACCCCATTTCGGCGAACATCCGCTGGGGTTGTGCACCATAGCCCTGCGGCACCGGCACGCCAGTGAGGCGACCGTCCAGTTCGAAGCCCCAGCCATGGTAGGGGCACACGAAGGCGCGCGAATGACCGCTGGATTCATGACAGATCAGCGCGCCACGATGCGTACACCGATTGACCAGAACGCGCACAGCACCGGACGCGTCGCGTGACACGATGACCGGCAAGCGCCCCATTCGCGTGGTGAACCAGTCTCCGGGATGGGCCACCTGCGAGGCATGGCCCAGCAACAGCCAGGTCCGACCGAATAGACGGTCGAGCTCCAGCTTGAACAATGCCGGATCAGCGTAAACGGAGTGATGGACCCGATCCGGGCGAACCAGCGACCGAAGATCCTGCGAATCAGTAACAGGCATGGGAAAGGCCGCGTTGAAGATTTAAGGGGTGTTGGATTAAGCAAACGCCATTCGGTATTCTGGACATGGGGCTACCGTTTTGGCAACCCGGTGCAGTTCGCTGTGTGCAGTTCGCTTGCACAACAGGCCGCCCCGGTCCGCAAGCCAATCGAAGATCCAATCGAAGATCCTTGACAGTCGAATGCCGTTCGCTAATATCCGCCGACGTTCAGTGGCCTGTCCACGCAACCGATCGAGGAAACCCTGATGATCCGTCTGCATCGCGTCCTATCCGGCGCTACCCTTGCGCTCAGCCTGACCCTGGCGGGCGCTGCCGCCCAGGCGCAAACCGTGTTCCGCATCAACGGTTGGCTGCCGCCCACCCACCCGATCATGACGCGCACGATCAAGCCCTGGGCCGATGAAGTGGCCACCGCCACGCAAGGGCGGGTCCGCTTTGAGGTCACTGCCAGCAGCCTGGGCCCGCCGCCCACCCAGCTCGATATGGTGAAAGACAGCATCGTCGAAGCAGTTTTCAGCGTGCACGGCTACACCCCGCAGCGCTTCCCGCTCGCCCGGGTGGGCGAACTTCCGTTCCTATCTGACCTGTCTGAACCCCTGTCTGTGGCGCTCTGGCAGGTGACCGACAAGCACTTCGCCTCGCGCGACGAACACGCCGGTATTCAGTTGCTCGCTATCTGGGCCGCTCAACCCGGACGGGTCTGGACTTCGAAAAAGCCGCTCAAGTCAATGGCTGACTGGAACGGCATGAAGCTCGCTGGGGGCGCTGCGATCAACGTGGATATCGCCAAAGCTCTGGGCGGCGTGGGCATTCGCGCGCCTGGCCCGCAGGCCGCCGAGATGGTGCGCCGAGGGGTTACCGATGGACTCTTCATCGACGCCTCATCGTTCACCGATTTTTCGTTGCAGGGCACGATCCGATATCTGCTCGATTTCCCAAAGGGAATCTACTCAGCGACCTTCTTCTTTGGCGTGAACAAGGCCAAGTGGAATCAGCTGTCCCAGGCGGACCGCGATGCCATTCTCAAGCTTTCGGGCGAGCGCCTGTCCCGGATCGCCGGACGCAACTGGGATGCCGAGGCCGCCAAGTCGCGCGAAAACGTGAAGACCGCTGGCGTGGAGGTCACGGTGGCCTCGGGCCCTTACCTCGCCGAGCTCGAATCAGCATTGCGCTCCTTTGAAGACGACTGGCTGAAGTCAGCGCAGGCCACCGGTATCGATGCCAAGGCGGCACTCGCTGTGCTCAAAGCCAGCATTGCGGCACATAAATAAGGGGTCGGGCGCGCAGCCCGCGCGCCCGACTTCCGAGGGCTCTCTATGACCCGCCGCTCCAGCCTGCCTGTGCGGGCGCTCGGCTTCCTGGTGGCGACGCAGCTCTTCTGTCTGATGCTCACGGTCGCGATCGATGTCGGCGGTCGGTATCTGTTCGCCAGTCCGTTACCTGCGGGCTACGAAATGATCCAGGTGCAGATGGGCGCGCTGACGTTCACGGCGCTACCGCTTCTCTGCCGGACCAACGAACATCTGTCGCTAGGTCTTTTCGATCATCTGTTTCGTGGCGCGGTTCAGCGAGTCCGCCTGTTTCTGATCCATGGCGTGAGCGCAGCCGGAACCGGTTTTCTGGCGTGGCGGATCGGGGTACATGCGGGCAAACTCGGCGCGATGGACGAAACCACGCCAGTACTGAATTTTCCCTATGCACCGCTTGGCTACCTGATGGCTACTGCCGCGATGATCGGCGCGTTGATGCTCGGTACGCTCGCTCTGCGCAGTCTGTTTTCCCGTCACGCCGAGCCAGGCAGATCCTGAGATGACACTTGCGATCGGCGCGTTCCTCCTGCTGTTCGCACTGCTCTTTGCAGGACTGCCCATTGCCTTCGGTCTGCTCCTGATCGGCTTTGGCGGATTCGCGCTCCTGCAGGGCGTGCCCGCTGCGCTGGCCATGGTGGGACAGGTGGGCTTTAACACCGTGATGAATGAGGAACTCTCGGTCATTCCCCTCTTCATCCTGATGGGTGGATTCATCACCGCTTCGCGGCTCTCGGATGAATTGTTCGGCGCGGCCAATGCGTTCGTGGGCCACCTTCGAGGCGGCCTTGCCATGTCATCAGTCATCGCCAGCGCGGGCTTCGCAAGCGTCTGCGGGTCGAGCTTTGCCACCGCAGCCACCATGGCGAAGGTGTCACTACCCCCGATGCGACGATTTGGTTACGCCGATTCACTCGCCTCAGCCTCGGTTGCAGCGGGTGCAACGCTGGGCATCATGATTCCGCCATCGGTGCCGCTTCTGATCTACGGCTTCATGACCCGTACCGACGTAGGCAAGCTCTTCATTGCGGCAGTGATCCCCGGACTTCTGGGCACACTGCTTTATGTGGGTGCGGTGTTGTGGTCGGTATGGCGGCATCCGGATAGCGGCAAACCCGGCGAACGGACGCCAGCCCGTGAGCGTTTGAGGAGCCTGCGCAAAGTCTGGGCGGTGGCCGCGCTGTTTCTTTTCATCATTGGCGGTATCTACCTCGGTGTGTTCACCCCCACCGAGGCAGCGGGCGTAGGCGCCTTCGCCGGATTTCTGTTTGCAGCGGTACGCCGAGAACTGGGAGGCGGCCGTTTCATCGAGGTGCTGCTCGATGCGGCGCGCTCTACCTGCTCCATTCTCATTCTGTTGATCGGCGCGCTGGTGTTCTCCAATTTCATTGACATCGCCGGCGTTCCCAAGGCACTGGGCGCCTCGGTGCAGAGCATCGCTTCCAAACCATGGATGGTGATCGTGCTGATCCTGTTCGTCTATCTGGTGCTGGGCTGCATTCTCGATTCAATGTCCATGCTGTTCCTGACCGTGCCGGTGTTTTATCCGATCGTGAGCAGTCTGGGCTATGACCTGGTCTGGTTCGGCATTCTGGTGGTCACCATGGTTGAGGTGGCGCTCATCACCCCACCGGTCGGGCTTAACGTTTTCGTGCTCCATCAGGTACAGCCCGATATTGCGACACGCACGATCTTCCGCGGGCTTGCGCCAT
Source organism: Burkholderiales bacterium (assembly GCA_005798775.1). Classification (GTDB taxonomy): domain Bacteria; phylum Pseudomonadota; class Gammaproteobacteria; order Burkholderiales; family Burkholderiaceae_E; genus SYIM01. The sequence continues at coordinate 18,611 of SYIM01000003.1, read as the reverse complement.
TCGTCACTGCAGACCTGATCAGGGTGTCGCTGCTGGTGGCGGTGCCCTCGATCGCGCTTTGGCTGCCCGGGCTGATGGGTTGAGCTTCGCCTTCATCTCACGCGAACATGGGACAGACCAAGAAAGCCGAAGTGAGAGCCGCAATCCTGCGTTCGGCACACACCCTGTTTTCGCGTCACGGCTACACCGCCACCAGCCTGCCAAAGATTGCAGCTGGCGCAGGCACCTCCACTGCCAATGTTTATGTCTATTTCCGCTCGAAGCTTCAGATTCTCTATGAGCTGTACGACCCCTGGCTCCGGGCCCGGATCGAAGCGCTTGCCGAAGAGGCCGCCACGATCGGCGATCGGCGCGCACGTATGACGCATGTGCTGGGGACCTTCTGGCGCGATATACCGAAAGACAACAGCGGGTTTGGCAACAACATCATTCAGGCGATTTCCACCATGGAACGTGGCGAAGGCTATCGTCCGGTGCTGCTCAATTGGATGGAAGCGCGTATGCAGGCGTTGGTGCTGGACTGTATGCCACCGGCGCGGCGCAGGCTGTTCGAGAGCACCGATCTCGGCCATTTTCTGGTGATGGCGTTTGACGGCTACCTGGTTTATCACCACCTGGATCGCAAGCGATCGCTGGATGATCGAACGCTCGATGCCCTGGTCAGCGCCCTGCTCGGCGGGCGAGCGCTCAGCGCCCCAGCACTCGCTCGACCCAGCGCGCAGCGCGCAGCGTCCGAGCGTCGTCGCCGATCCGGCCCAGCACCTGCATCGCGAGCGGCAAGCCGTTCGGGCCGAACCCGCCGGTCACCGATACGCTAGGGCCGTGAAGGAACGTCCAGATCTGGTTCATTGAGGTATCGCCGGTGCTCTCCAGTCCGGCGGGCGCCTCACCTGTAGCGGCTGGCGCAAACAGCACGTCACACTGGCCAAACACGTCGGCCAACTGCTCGCGGCAGGCGCGTCCCAGCGCCTGTGCAGCCATGTAGGAGGCGGGCGAGACCTCGAGCCCTGCGAGCGTTCGGTCGAGGAGTGGCTTACGGATACGATTGGCATCGTGCGCCACGATATCGGCAAAGCCGCGCGCCATCTCGTACCACGCCACCATGCGGTGCGCTTCGAGAAGACCGCGAAACGATGCGGGTAACTCAATGGCAATGACCCTCGCGCCGGCGGCAGCCAGCTGACTGCGACAGGCTTCAAACGCAGTGTGTATGAACGAATCAGCTCGTGACCACTCCCAGGTCTGGCAGAACCCGATGACAGGCGCCGCGTTGACAGCTTCGTCATCGAATGCCAGCGCTGGATAGTGGCCGGCCGCAGCCGCAAGCATCGCCACATCACGCACGTCACGCGCCATCAGTCCGACCGTGTCGACCGACTCGGCGTTCGGCCACACGCCGCGGCGCGGCAGGAGGTTGTAGGTGGGCTTGTAGCCCGCGACACCACAGTATCCGGCGGGTCGAATCGTGGAACCCAGTGTTTGAGTCGCAGTGGCAAAGGGCACCATGCAGTCAGTCACTGCAGCGGCTGAGCCCGATGACGATCCGCCCGGGGTATGCGCTGGATCGCGCGGGTTACGCGTACCGTTGGGAGGAAAGGTCGCGAGCTCTGTGGTGACGGTTTTACCAAGCATCACGGCGCCCGCTCCACGCAGCAATGCGATCACCGCTGCATCGGTTGCAGGCTGGTGGCCGCGGAAGGCCTCCGAACCGCCCTGCGTGGGCATGTCACGGGTATCAAAGACATCCTTGATGCCAACGGTGAGACCATGCAGCGGGCCGCGTATCGGCCCACGGTCCAGGGCCCGTGCCTGCTCGCGTACCTGCTGAGGGCGGATATAGGCAAAGGCGCCGATCAGCGATTCGCGTGCCTCGATGCGCGCAAGGCAGGCCTCCACATACGCTTCGGCACTGAGGTCACGGCGCTGAAGCAGGCGCGCCGCGACGAAGGCACTGAGTTCGTTCACGGGCTTGGCTGACATGGGCTTCAGGTCTCAGGATGGAGCGCCGCCCAAACTCGGGCGGCGGTAAACGGCATATCGATCGCCGAAGCGCCCCGCGCAGCGAGCGCATCGCTCATGGCATTGGCAAGCGCGGGCAGCGACCCCGTACAGCCAGACTCGCCAACGCCCTTGGCTCCAGTGCGGTTGAGCGTGGTGGGAAGCGGCAGGTTGTCGCTCACCAGCGCCGGGACGTTACCGGCGCGCGGCATGGCATAGTCCATGAAGGAGCCCGAACTCAGTTGGCCACGCTCATCGTAGACCGTGTTTTCGCAGAATGCCTGTCCCCAGCCCTGAACCACGCCGCCTTGCATCTGACCGTGCACCAGTTGCTCGGAAATAACACGCCCCGCATCGTCAACTGATACATAGCGAACGAGTTCGGTACAACCGGTGGCGGGATCGATTTCGATCTCGGCCACGTGGCAGCCGTTGGGAAACGTGGCTCCCGACTTGGCCTGCGCTTCAACCGCAAGTTGCGCGCGTTCGTCCGAGTCGAGCGTACGCACCCAGGCCGACAGATCAGCGGGCGGCTCGTCGGGTTCCGCGCGGGCGCGCCTCAGCACAAGTACACGTTCGCGGATAATCTCGCACATCACGGTGATGGCACTACCCGCGCCGTAGATGGTGCGCGACCCTTCGGTACCATTTCCAACCAATGACACGCCGTGATCTCCGGCGCGATAGATCACGCGATCAGCGCGTAAACCGAGCGCCTCTTCGACGAGGGTTGCAAACGAAGTCTCATGGCCTTGCCCCGAGGCCCCGGTCGCACCCAGTACGATGAGCTGGCCGTCAGCGTCAAACTCACCGCGGACTGAATCGTGCGGCGCCGAGCCCATGCCGGAGACCTCGAGCCAGCTCCCCAACCCGATGCCGCGCAGCCTTCCCTGCCGCTCGGCCGCCGCGTGCCGCGCTGCAAATCCGTCAAAGTCGGACAGCTCGAGCGCCCTGTCGAGCAGGCGGGCAAAGTGACAGTGATCGTAGAGGGTCCCGTTGGCGGTGCGGTATGGAAACGCATCCGGCGTAATGAAATTCCTTCGTCGCAGCGCAATACGGTCAAAGCCGTGCTCGCGCGCCGCGTGATCAATCAACGCCTCGATGGCATAGGCGATATCGGGCCGTCCTGCCCCCCTGTAGGCAGAGACCGGTACGGTATTGGTGTAGGCAAGACGCGAACTCATGTGGAGCGCAGGCACCCGGTAAGCGCCACCCATCGAGACCGACAGGTTACGTGTGCCGACCAGTGTGCCGGCGAACACCACATACGCGCCCAGATCGACGGTGTCCTCAAATCGGAATGCCAGGAAATTACCGTCGCGATCGAGGGCGATCTGGCCATCCAGCGTGAGTGCACGGCAATGCCAGTCGCTCAGGAAAATCTCCGAGCGCGTACCCAGCCAGCGGACCGGCCGATTCAGTTGGCGCGCCGACAGCACCGCGAGTACATGTTCGGAATAGGGACTGGCACGCAAACCGAATGAGCCGCCCACATCCTGACTCACGATGTCGAACTGCTCTGGCGAAAATCCGGTCGCCGCGCACATCTGCTTGGTCATGCTTGGCACGCCCTGCGTGGGCGCGTAAAGCCGGGTGCGGTCGGTGGCAGAGTCGTGAACCGCGAGCACCGCGCGTGGCTCCAGCGGTGCGCCGATCAGCCGCTGGCTCACGATTTTGAGACGGCTGATATGTGCGGCGTACGCAAAGGCTGCATCCACCAGCGCGCGATCGCCCGCTTCATATTGAACCGATAGATTACCTGGCACATCAGGGTGCAGCGTCGGGGCGCCCGGTGTGAGCGCCTGATCGAAGTCGGTCACCACCGGCAATTCTTCATAATCGATCTCGGCACGGTCCGCCGCTTCGCAGGCCTGCGAGGCCGAGTCGGCCACCACCCACGCAACCGGTTGACCGACGAAATGCACGCAATCGCGCGCGAGCACGGGCATCAGCACCACACGCTGCGGTTCGCCGTCGGGCGAACTCACTTCCATCAGATTGGGGAGTTCCTTCACGCCGTCAGATTCGATCTCGGCCGCGGTAAGCGCCAGGCGCACGCCGGGTGCCGCCCGCACCGCTGCGAGGTCGCAGCGCAGGAGCCGGGCATGCGCGTGGGGCGATCGAATGACGAAGGCGTGCAGCATGCCAGGCGCCGCGTGGTCAGCACTGAAGCGGCCCGCACCCGTGATCAGCCGGTGATCCTCGCGGCGCGCATATCGGATCGGGGAAGCGGTGGGCGAGGCGGTCGAGGAGACAGACGCGTGGGGTGCCGGATTCGACAAGGGAGACTCCGTGAGAGATCAGTAAAAACGTGACTGTGGGGGCGAACTTAACAGGTTTGACAGAGCACCGCGACAGCCTCGAAGCGACATCAGCCAGCCCCAATCCGTGCGCTGGTTCAGCGTTAGTAGGTTGTCCTGATTCAATAATGGGGATTTGTCCTATATAAACTCTATGCTGATTTTTGGGTGCACGGGTCCGCCAATGTCCGACGCCTCCGATTTCGAGGAAAACATGAAGTCCATTGCTCTGCTTTGCGCCACTTGCCGAACCGCAGCCCTCACCCTTTCGGTATCCCTCACGATGATGCTCGCTGCCTGCGGCGGCTCGGGATCCGGTGGCGGCGGGAGCCCTGTATCGGCCGACAGCAATCTGGCCGTCGCCGCGCAGATTGACGAGATCCGGCCCGCCGACGAAACCGAAAGCGTGGGCGTGTTCGTCGAACTCGACAGCAACGCGCCGGTCGCAGCAGCGGCGCTCGGCGACAGCGAAGCACGGCGCGCCTGGTTGCAGCAGCGCTTTCTCGCCGATCTGGGTGCCGCCGCCGCAGGCCCGGTTGCCGGCGCCATCACCACCGGCTGTTCGAGCGCCGATCTGCAGTCCCGCTTGTGGAACGCCAAGCGCCCGGCCGCGGGCAACACGGTCCGAATCGAACTCAACTCATGCGAACTCGACCTGCTCCCCAGAATGCCCATGGTGCGCGGCGTTCATGTCGATCGCCTGCTCACCACGCAGGCGGCAAGCGATGCCACCGCGCTCCTGCAGGCAGTCGTGCAATCGTTTGACGGGCAGACGGCGTGGCCCACCCTTGCCGGGCAGCCTCTGACCGGCGGCGGGCGTGTGATTGCAGTGCTCGACACCGGCGTGGAAGACCGCCATCCGGCGCTGGGCAGCACCAAGGTGCTCCCCGGTGCGTGCTTCTCCACCGCAGCCAACGGCGGCACCGGATTCTGTCCCAACGGGACCAGTGTCGACACGGCTTCCAGCACGGCCGGTCGCAGTTGCGTCGATCGGTTCACTAACCGCACCACTGGACTCAACGCAGGCTGTGGCCATGGCACCAGCATGGCCGCGATTGCTGCGATGGACTACAACTCAGTGGCCGCGAACCGCGGCGGCGTCGCACGCGCAGCAAGCATCCTTCCGGTCCAGGTCTTCAATGCCGATTCACGCGGCGCAATCAGCGCAAGCTCGGGCGATCTGCTCGCCGCAATCGAATGGGTGACGGAGCAGGCGCGCCAGCGTCGCGCCTCCGGCCAACCGCCCATCGCAGCACTCAACATGAGCCTGGGCGCAGGCGCCTACTCAGCAGCCTGCGATAGCGACTACCTCGGCGGACTGTTCCGTTCGGCCTTCGAACGGCTGCGCACCCAGGGCGTGATCCCGGTGGTCGCTGCGGGCAACGGCGGCTCCATTGGAGCCATCTCGTTTCCTGCCTGTGTGAGTAATTCACTGCCGGTGGCAGCCGCCCGGCTCGACTACTCTCGCCTCGCCTCCTACAGCAACTTCAGCGGCCAGGTGAAACTGGTGGCTATCGGAGGCGATACGGTTGGTACCTTCCGAACGCCGGTACCGTGCAGCAGCGCATCCTCGATCGACTGCTGGGCCGCGACGATGGGAACCTCGCCCGCCACGGCGATGGTGTCGGGAGCGGTGGCCGCGCTCCATGGCTTGCAGGTGACGGCTGATGCGGCCGCCCTGCAATCGGCACTCACCGCGAACCTCACCGCGACCGACACCCGCGCAAAGGCGCTCACGGTATCAGGGCTGACCGTACCCGCTCTGCGGCTGACGCCCAGCGCCGAACGCCTGGCGGGCGTGGCAGCCGCGTCACCCGACAGCTCGTCCAGCGGCGGAGGCTCAGGCAGCGGCACGGGTACAGGCACCTCGAACGGTAGCGGTACCGGCGGCAGTGGAGCAACCGCCCCTGGCGCCAGCGACGGCGTGGAGGTGATCGTCAAGCGCTCAACCCGCATCTGCGTTTATTGGGGCGCCCAATATTCCGGGCTGTCGTCGTGCGCCATCGCGCGACTCAACGCCGATGACCCACCGATCTTCTACAGCTACATGGGGCCGGTACGCTCGGTGAGCATCCGCGACGCCGACACGAACCAACCAGTGGCTGGGCGCGTTCGCGTCACCCTTTACGCGAGCTTCCGTACGCGCAGCGACGTCTTGGTCACGCAGGACACGCCGAATATTTCGGGCGGTCCGTTCAACGCCTTCGTGCGCAGCATTCAGGTGTCGCCACTGCAATAGCCGCCTGGCCTCAGGTGACCGCGTGCCGCAAAGCGAACTGCGGTGCGCGCCACTCGCCACTTGCCATGACCGCCTGAAGGTGGTCAGCCGCGCGCCACACATCGGCAAACCCCACATAAAGCGGCGTAAAGCCAAAGCGCAGGATGTCGGGGTGCGCGGCACCGTCGCCCGCACGGAAGTCACCTATGACGCCGCGCGCGATCAGCGCCTGAATGATTTCGTAGGCGCCTTCGCTTCGCGTGAGGCTCACCTGTGAGCCCCGCGCAGTGTGCTCGCGGGGCGTGGCTAAACCAAAGCCATGCGCGGTCAGCAGAGGTTCAACACGCCGAATGAAAAGTTCGGTGAGCGCGAGCGATTTGGCGCGGAGCGCCGTGATGCCCCCCAGCGACTCGGCTGCAAGCACGCTATTCAACCCTTCGTCGAGTGCGATCAGGCTGAGGATGGGTTGGGAGCCGCACTGGTAGCGGAGGATCCCTGGCGCCGGGCGATAGCCCGGCGTGAATGCGAACGGCGCTGCGTGCCCCCACCACCCTGACAGCGGTTGAAGCGCACGGTCGGCATGGCGCGGATGTACCCACACAAAGCCGGGTGCGCCGGGTCCGCCATTCAGGTATTTGTAACCGCAGCCGACAGCGAAGTCTGCATTGGCCCCATGCAGGTCCACCGGTACCGCCCCCGCGCTGTGCGCGAGATCCCAAATCACCAACGCGCCGGCCGCCTGCGCGCAGCGTGTGAGCGCCGCCATATCGTGCATCGCGCCGGTTCGAAAGTTGACGTGAGTGAGCATGACCACATCGACGCCGGCTGCAAGGGCCGCGTTGAGCCCAGAGGACTCTACGGAACGAAGCGAGGCACCCCGCTCACGGCACACCCCTTCGGCAATATAGAGATCAGTGGGAAAATTGCCCCCTTCACTCAATACGGTGAGCGACTGCGCGCCTCGCGCCGACGCAAGATCAAGCGCCGCGCACAGAACCTTGTAGAGGTTGATGGAGGTGCCATCCACCGCGAGCACCTCGCCCTCGCCCGCGCCAATCAGACGCGCGATCCGGTCACCCACGCGCTGCGACAGTTCAAACCACCCCGCTTCGTTCCAACTGCGAATCAGGCCCTGACCCCACTGCCTGGTGACGGCATCGTTTACTCGTGCTGCGGTCGCCTGCGGCAAGGCGCCGAGAGAATTCCCATCGAGGTAGATGATTCCCTCAGGCAGGATGAACTGCTCGCTCAAGGCGCGAAGTGGATCGTTATGGTCGAGCGCCAGGCAGTCATTCAGGCTGTCGGGCAGGCGTGCGTGCGGATGCATGGTCATGCTTTCATGGTGGATACTGGTAATCGGCGCTGTCAGCCCGCCCGCGGCGGACGACGGCTCGTTGGCTCACCTGACAGCAGGTGCTCGCGAAACGCAGCGGCAATTGGCGACACCTGGCGTGCGCGAGGGTGCACGACATGCCAGGACGAATTGACGGGAAAACCTGCAACCTGTAGTACCGCCACACCGTCTTCGCGCTCGCGCCCGTGGAGCGTGTGCCGCGACACCACCCCCAGCCCCAATCCGCCCGCCACCGCTTCCTTGACGGCTTCGTTGCTGCCGAGTTCCAGCCGCACGCGCGGCCGGAACCCCCGTCGGCGGAAATATCGATCAACCGCCATGCGGGTGCCCGACCCGGGCTCCCGGAGGATGAACCGCTGCGAGGACAGTGTTACGAGCGCGAGGGGCCCCGCGCCGCGGAGCAGCGGATCGCCCGTGGCTGCAATCAGGACCAGGGGGTTGGCCATGAAGACTTGATCGTCGAGCTCGATGTCGTCGGGCGGCATGGACATGACATAGAGGTCGTCCAGGCCCTCGCGCAGGCGGCTCATCACGCCGTTCCGGTTTTGCACCTCTAGAGCGACCTCGATATCGGGATACCGGCGGCAAAAAGATCCCACCAGTCGGGGAACGAAATATTCGGCGGTACTCACGATGGCGACCCGTAAGCGCCCCCGCCTGAGCCCTTTCATGGCATCGATTCGCTGCGCGAACTGATCCCATTCCTCGGCCACCAGGCGAACGGTACGCGCGAGCTCGAGACCGGCCTGGGTCAGCCTGATCTTTCGGGAGATGACCTCATAGAGCGGCATACCAACGGTGCTCGTGATTTCGCGCAACTGCATCGACGCGGTGGGTTGGGCGATGTGCATCAGGCGCGCAGCCGCACTCACGCTCCCGGTTTGTACAAGCGCAAGAAAAAGCCGCATCTGACGATGGGTGAGCGCATTCATATATAGATATTTACTGATGTATAAATATTTAAATATCAATTTTACAAGGTAATTGATCTTTGGGGACAATCGCGATCCAGGTTAAACACCATGCCCGCACTGCTCGATCCCGCTATTCTGTTCTTTGTCTTCGGTGTGTTCGCCGGTCTGATCCGATCCGATCTGGAAATTCCGGCACCCATCGCCCGATTCCTGTCGCTCTACCTGTTGATGGCGCTTGGTTTGAAAGGCGGTTTTGCGCTCGCAGAGTCTGGCCTCACCGCGTCTGTCGCGGCCAGCCTTCTTGGCGCCGTGCTGATGGCTTTGCTCGCCCCGATCTTCGGTTATTTCGTGCTGAGACACCGCATCGGCCGCTTCGACGCAGCCGCCATCGCGGCGTCCTACGGGTCGGTGAGTGCGGTCACTTTTCTCACCGCTGCGCAGTATCTTCAAGATTTGGGAACGCCAGCGGGCGGTCATATGGCGGTCGCACTGGTACTCATGGAGTCACCCGCGATTCTGGTCGCGGTGCTGATTGCCAACGCGCTACGTACCGAACAAATCGCAAGGTCACTCTTGCCCGGAAGCAACGCGGCGGTGGCTACGCTCCCCGGGCCAGGCGCGGGCTCCCAGGTTGGGCGCATCCTGCATGAGTCACTCACCAACGGTTCGCATCTGCTCCTGATCGGAGGGCTCATGGTGGGCATGCTGAGCGGCGAGTCCGGACGCGCGGTCATGCAGCCATTTTCGATCGATCTATTCAAGGGGATGCTCGCCTTTTTCCTGATCGACATGGGCCTCACCGTGGCGCGCAATCTCGGTGATGCGCGCAAGGCGCCGCCGCTTCTCATCGCCTACGCGGTGCTCGCGCCGATCGTGCATGCCGCCATCGCCCTGGCTCTGAGCGCCACCCTGCGGCTACCCGCCACCGATGCCGCGCTCCTCATGGTGTTGTCGGCAAGCGCGTCATACATCGTAGTGCCAGCCGTCATGCGCCAGGCGATTCCCGAAGCCAACCCGGCGCTTTATTGCGGCCTGTCGCTGGGCATCACCTTTCCCATCAACCTGCTGGCGGGCATTCCGCTCTGTAGCTGGGTTGCAGCGGTGGTGCTGGGCTGAGCGCAGCCAACCAGCGAGGCGTGCAACTAAGGCGGGGGCCTACGCCTCGTCATTCAATTCATCCCCACCGCAAAGCCACGCTGAACCGCGGGCCTTGCCATCATCTGGTCGTACCAGCGTTTCACATTGGGGTAAGCATTCAAATCAACCCGATGGCGCTCGTGCCGCCAAGCCCAGCCGAGAATGGCAAAGTCGGCAATCGAGAGCGCGCCCGCAAAGAATTCGTGCGCACCCAGCCGCTTGTTCATCACGCCGTAGAGGCGAAGCGTTTCCTTGCTGTAGCGCTCGAGCCCATAGCGCTGATCGTGCGGGTCGCTCACACCCAGAAAATGATGTACCTGCCCGGGCATAGGACCAAACCCGCCCATCTGCCACATCAGCCACTCCAGCGCCTGCACGCGCGCACGGCGGTCAGCCGGCAGGAAGCGGCCCGTTTTCTCGGCCAGATAAATGAGGATCGCGCCCGACTCGAAAACGCTGAGTGGCTCGCCTCCCGGGCCATCGTGATCGACAATGGCCGGAATACGGTTGTTCGGGCTGATCCGCAGAAACGCCTCCTCGAGCTGGCGCCCCTTGGTAATGTCTACTGGATGTACCGTATAGGGCAGACCCATTTCTTCAAGGGCAACGCTGATCTTGCGTCCGTTGGGCGTGTTCCAGGTGTACAGATCGATGGGGGCAGCCATGGTCAGACTCCGATGGTGGGAATGGCGCACGATACTGCGGAGCATGGATATAAGCCGACCCGTGAAGCGTTGACCGAAACGGTATGCTGTTCATTACCCACGACCGGCCCAGGAAAGGCGACTGATGATCAATCCCGACACGCTAGAGGCCCTCCATCGCTCCCGCAGCGTCGACCTCTATCACCTGAGCCTGGTGCTTGATCGACTGCTGACCGACCCACGGAGGATTCTCGACGTCCGCGCCCGGCTGCATGTGGGTCAGGCTGTCGGTTTCGTTGATCATCGTGGCAACACCGCCGAACTCGCGATGCGAAGCGGTCGGGTGGTGGATCTACAGGATCGCCATGCGGTCGTTCGCGACGATGCGCTTCGCCAGCACTGGAAACTGCCTTATGTCGCGATCGAACCAGATGCCTCAAGCCCAGCTGGGCGGGCGAGCGACCCGCCGCCCATGCCCCCGCCCAAACCGACGCGCGAGTCGTTTCGGGCCGGCGACCGGGTGAGCTTTGACGATCGGCATCTGCAACCGCGGATCGGTGTGATCACCCGGGTCAACGCGCAGACCGCCTCGATAGACTGCGATGGGCAGCGCTGGCGCGTATCGTTCCAGTTACTGCGGCATGTACGCGATGTGTAAACAGGCCGAACCCACCCACGCGACAGCCGGTGAACTCAATCCGCCCCGAACACGATTCAACCGTCTCCGCGCTGCCTGACCCAGGCTAGCGTGCGCTTTACGCCTTCAGCAAGCGGCGTTCGCGGCGAAAACGCGAGATCACGTTGCGCCGCTTCAATGCTGAGTGCCCCCAGACCGAAGCTGCCCACCAACGGCCCGCTCGGGTCATCGATGACACGAGCCTCAGGCAGACAGGTACGAACCGCAGCTTCGACCTCTGACAGGCTGTGCGCCACACCCGGTCCAAGGTTGTAAGTGCGTTGAGCGAGCGCGGGCGTATCGAGCACAGCCACCACCGCATCGACGACATCATCGACATAGACGAACTGTCGCGTCCGCCGCGGGTCGCTGCGAAACCGAGCAGCCTCCCCGCGCAGTGCTGCCTCCAGGGTCAGCCGGATCACGCACGGCGTCACCCGCCCAGGACCATAGCAGCCAGCCACCCGAAGCGATACCGCATCCACTCCGAACTGCGCGTGATAGGCGCTGATCAGCGCATCGCCCGCTGCCTTGGTCGCACCATACATCGTGGTGGGCTGCGGCAAGGTGCGCTCGGTGACAGGCGCCAGGTCGGGCTGATCGCCATAGGCCAGCACGGAGGAGAAACAGACCACCCGGCGGATGCGGTGAACACGCGCCGCCTCAAGAAGGCCCGCGACCCCGGTGAGGTTGATATCGATGATACGGGCTGGCGCATCCGGGCGCAGCATCGGCCCCGAGATCCCCCCCGGATGAATGATATCGGTGATGCCGAAACGCTGGATCACCTCATGCCACCGGTGCGGATCCGGCAAGTCGTGCGCCAGCACGGGAAAGAATTCATGGGGGCTCACCCGCTGGTCCATCCCAACGATGGATCGGCCATCGCGAACCAGCCGGTCGGCCACCGCCCGACCAATCAGTCCGTTCAGTCCTGTGACAAGAACGGTGCTCATTTAACGGGCATCAAGAGATCAGGCAACCAGGTGGTAAGTTCGGGATAGACAGTAATCAACGCGAGCGTCACCAGCATGGTGCCGAAGATCGGCCACATTTCCTTCCAGAACTGCATCATTGAAATATTGGCGATCCGGCAGAGCAGGAACATCGTGAGCCCGTAAGGGGGCGTCACCAGCCCAATGAGAAGGGTAAAGACCGTGATCACACCGAACTGAACCTCGTTGATACCCAGCGCAGTCACTGTTGGCATGAGAAGCGGCACGAACACCAGAATGATGGGTACGGTATCGAGCATGCAGCCGAGAAGCAGGTAGATAACGATGACCGCAAACAGGAATACTGCCGGATCACGGGTGATGCCGGTCATCCAGGTAGCGAGTCCGTCTGCCACGCCGTAGAGCGTGAGCACCCGGCCGAACACCGCAGCGGCTGCAATGATCAGAAAGACCGAGCCCATGGTGCGCGAGGTGGCCAGCACCTGGCGAGTAAAAGTGGCCGCGGACATTTCCCGATACATGAAGCCACCGACCACGATCACAGCGAGTACGCCGAGCACCGCTGCCTCGGTGGGTGTCGCAATGCCGGACAGGATGCTGCCCAGCACCACAGCGGGAATGAGCAGCACCGGCATGCCGACCGCAGTGGTCTTCACCCGCTCAGCGAATGTGGCCTTGGGCTCCTTCGGAAAATTGTTCCGACGCGCCTGCACGTAGGCCTGCAACATCAGGAGGGCCCCAAGCAGCGCGCCGGGAATAGCCCCACCCAGAAACAACCGGCCAACCGAGGCTTCCGTGGCTGCGGCATAGAGGATGAAGGCGATCGATGGCGGGATGAGCGGACCGATCATGGCCGCCCCTGCAATGATCGATGCCGCATAGGCCACCGGGTAACCCGCACGCTTCATGGCTGGAATCAGCAGCTTGCCGGTGGCGGCCGCATCGGCGAGATCAGAGCCCGACATACCCGCCATCACGATATTGACCGACACGCTCACATGCGCGAGCCCGCCATGTATGTGACCGATCCAGGCCTTGGCCACATTGACCAACCGCTGGGTGACGCCGGAGGCGAGCGCCAGGTCACCCATCAGAATGAAGAATGGAATAGCGAGCAGAACAAAGTGGTTGACGCCCTGCCACATGGTGGTGGGCAGCGTGGAGATGGGAATGGACGAAGGCGCAAACATCAGCCCCACGAGGGAGGAACCGATTAGCGTGATGGCGATCGGAACCCGCAAAGCGAACAGAACAAAAAAGACAATCGTGATGAGCGTGAGGCCATCCATAGGGCATTACTTTCCTGGTCAGATCTCGACGGTGCTGCCGCCAGTGCGGACCGGCTGGTCCGAGAATCGGCGCGCAATGAGGCCGAGCGAAAAAATGATCATCAGACCCGCAGTCACCGGAATGGAGTACGCGAAGATCGAAAGCGGCAGCCCGAGCGAGATCGACTGCATGATGTCGAGCGTGCGGGCATTGCTCCAGCCCCACCAGGTCACTGGCGCGAGGAGTGCGATCGTGAGCAGGTCGCAGAACACCAGCAGCCAGCGCTGCGCCGCCTCCGGGAGCAGGTCGAAAACAGCGTTCATCGCGATGTGCTCATCCGTTCGCTGTACCGTGGCCGCTGCCCATAGCGTGGCCCAGACCATGAACAACCGCCCGGCCTCCTCGGTCCAGGGCAGCGTCACATCATCAGGAAGCACATAGCGCGCAAGCACCTGGACGGTGGAGGCCGACAGCATGAGCAACATCAGAAACACGGTGACGGAATTCTCGAAATTTCGCCAGATGCGCGGCACCAGCGGCAGCGAGGCGCAATCAGCGCGGACAATCCAGCCCAGCCAAAGGGCCATGACCACGCAGACCCAGAACAGCAACTTGAGTTCGAAAGGTGTTGGAAACATCAGTTCTTGCTCCCTGTCCCGACGCACGACCAGGTGCCCCAGCGGCCCGCGTCCACCGAAGACAAAAATTCCGAGACCATCTGATTGAAGAGCATGGGCTCCTCCAGGTTCATTGCATGTCCGCACATCGGAAGCATGGCCAGCCCGGCATGCGGTGCATGGTCACGGATGAAGCGGCAGGCTTCGTGCGAGGGAAAGTCCTGGTCGCCCGTCATGACCAGCACGGGCAGGTCTAGCCGCCGCAACTGCACGGCTAAAGCAGTGACAGGCAACCTGTCGGTGAGCGTGATCCGCATCAGCTTCTCGGCTGAACCGGCTGGAAGATCATGAAGGAGCGCACGAAAACCCTCCCAGCCAAGCGGATCTTTAGTTTTGAAGATGGCGCGCTGTGGCGCCTCTTCAATGGCTGCGAACGCCTCGCGGGTACCCCGTCTTGCGATATCGTCAGCCAGCGCCCGCGCGTCGGCCAGCCATCGCTCGCGATCAGTGGTGCCAGCGCCGGCGCCAATCACCACCAGACCCATCACACGCCCGGGGTTTGCAACCGCAAAATTGAGCGCGACGTTACCTCCCGTGGCCTGACCCACCACGTGTGCGCGCTCGATGCCCAACCCGTCCAGAACAGCGGTCAGATCGTCGATGAGATGCCGATGGAGCCAGCTCTGGTCGTCCTGTGGCACCGATGACGGCGGATAGCCGCGGCCGTTGTACGCGATCGCGTGATAGCGCTGGCCGAAATAGCGTAGCTGCGCCTCCCATGCTCTCGCATCGCTCGCGTATTCGTGGCAAAACACCACTGGCCGACCCGACCCCACACTCTCGTAGTGGAGCCGGACCCCGTTTGCATCGACGAAGGGCATGAACCGGTCAGCGCTGGGCGTCCGCCACTTCTTTCAGCAGATCGGCCCCCACCATGGTGGAGAAGAACTTGTGAACACCAGCCACCGCGTTCTCAAACGGCGGACGATCAGGGCGAATCAGCTTAACGCCGTTCTTTTCCATGACTGCAATGGCGTCCTCATTGGCCTTGGCCGCGCCGGCCCGCATGGTTTCGCCTGCCGCACGTGAGGCCCTGAGAACCACATCCTGATGCGCCGGCGATAGCGCCTGGAACTTCTTCAGGTTCATCACATAGACCGTGGCCGTGAAGATGTGATCGGTGATCGCGAGGCTCTTGGCGACCTCGAACAACTTGGAATCGGCCATGCCGTGATAGTTGGTGTCCACGCCGTCAATGGTGCGCTGCTGGAGTGCGGTGTACACCTCAGGCCAGGCCATCGGAACCGGATTACCGCCGAAAGCCTGCACGGTCCGCACATAGAGCGCGTTTTCAATCACGCGGATTTTCTTGCCTTTCATGTTGGCTGGCTGGTTGATGTCGGTGCCATTCATGAGAAAACCGCGGAAATCCCATACCCCCCAGGACAGGCCCTTGATGCCCTTCGCCTCGAGCGTGCCAAGAATGCGCGTACCGGTCGGCCCGGTGAGCACCTTCCAGGCCGAATCACGGTCTTTCCAGATATACGGTAATTCGGTGATGCTGAAGGTGGGTTCGATCGCCGCGACAATGCCCGATCCGTTCATGGCGATGTCGAGCGTGCCCAGACGCACCTGCGAGAGCATTTCAAGTTCGCCGCCCAATTGCCCGCTGGGAAAGAGCTCGATTTCAACTTCGCCGTTTGAAAGCTGGCGTGCGGCATCGGCAAACGCCTTTCCGCCCTGGCCCGCGATAGCGGCGGCCGATGTGACATGCCCCAAGCGGAGCTTGACCTTGGCCTGCGCATGGGCCTGAACCGAAAACGCACCGAGCGCGGCCGATAGCAGACCCGCTACTAACCATTTGGACTGAAGCATGAAAATCCTCCGTTAAGGATCGTTGTAAATCGATTTGGAGACCGATCACCGGTCGGTCAGAGTGCCCGACGGTACGCGACGATCTTTTGATACGTCAAGCGCGCGGGTGAAATTCCGCCGCGCGGCATCGGCCACGTGGCGCTGTGCCGATTGCCGGCCCCCGCGTGTACAGGGCTTTGCGTTTGAAGTATGGTTCCCGTCCGTACCCGAATCGAAAAGCTCCCATGACACGCGAACCGCATCGCTTGACCGCCGTCGAAGCAGCGGCCGAGATCGCTGCTGGCGCCCTGAGCGCTGAAGCCCTTGTGCGGAGCTGTCTTGAACGCATTCAGCACCGCGATCCCCTGGTACGCGCTTGGGTCCAGATCGACCCCGCGGTTGCGATCGCCAGTGCGAAACGCGCCGATGCCTCGCCGCGGGCCGGCCTGCTCCACGGCATCCCGGTCGGATTCAAGGACGTGATTGATACAGCCGATCAGCCGACCGCGTACGGATCGTGTATCTATGCTGGCCATCGCCCTGTCGCCGACGCTGCCTGCGTGGCGCTCAGTCGCGAGGCAGGCGCACTGGTGCTTGGCAAAACCGCCTCCACCGAATTTGCCTATCGACATCCCAGCGCCTGTACCAACCCGCACAACGCCGCGCATTCGCCTGGCGGCTCCTCATCGGGCTCCGCTGCAGCTGTGGCGGACTTCATGGTACCGCTCGCGGTCGGCACGCAAACGAGCGGCTCGGTCATCCGACCTGCTGCTTACTGCGGTGTCCATGCCATCAAGCCGGGCTACGGCGAGCTGAGCTTTTCCGGGGTGCGTCATCTCTCCGAAAGCCTCGACACGCTGGGCTGCATGGGGCGGAGCATCGAGGATCTTTCGCTCTTTCTCGCTGCTTTGCAGATGCGTGAATACCGTGCGGTGGGCAGCGGCCTCATGCGCGCTCCGCGGCTTGCCATCTACCGGAGCGACTTTTGGGACGATGCCCGGGCCGATGCCCGCAAGCAGTTCGATGAAATCATCGAGCGACTCGGTCGTGCGGGGGCCGAGCTCACTGAAGTGGCGAACCCCGGACTCGACCTAAAGTTGCTCGACGCCTGCTGGGTGGTCACTAAATTTGAAGCGGGTCGGGTGCTGGTGCATGAATACCGCACTCATCGCGATGTCATGTCGGCCGCGGCGCAGGCGCTAGTCAATGACGCCCAGGGGATCGACCTTACCTCCTATCACGCAGCCGTTGCAGAGCTCGAGCGCGGCCGCAGTCACCTGCTCGCGCAGCTCGCTCCGTACGACGCCACGCTCACCCTGTCCGCAATCGGCGAGGCGCCGCTCGGCCTTCAAGACACCGGGCCGGTCCTGTTCAACTATCTCTGGACCCTCGCGTGGACACCCGCGCTCAACCTGCCGGTCATGAAAGGCGACACAGGTCTACCGATCGGCCTGCAGGTGATTGGTCCGCGGCGCGGTGAACAAGCGCTGCTCGCCACTGGCCGCTGGATTGAGCGACAACTCGCCTGAGGAAACCCGCCATGAATGATCTGAGCCGCCCCGCCTCGCCCGCCATGTACGAGCAGCCCATCCCCAAGCCCTATGCCTGGCGGCGGGACGATGTCAGTGAAAGCGACTGGCGCGTATCGGTTCCAGAGCCTGCGCTCGCGGAAATCGACGAGGTGATATCGATTCTTCGCACCAATCCCATGGATATCCGGGCGCTCTGTCTGGATGACTATCCGCTTGAAGCCTGCCGCATGCTCATGAAGGAAGTGCGACAGCGACTCGACCACGGCGTGGGCATGGCTGTGCTCGACCGGCTGCCGGTGCAGCGGCACGACAAGGAATCGCTCACTGCCATGTACTGGATGCTGTCCTCGATGATCTCGCGGCCAGTGGCGCAGTCCTATGACGGCCGGCTGCTCTATGACGTCCGCGACACTGGCAAGAAAACCGATACCCGGGTACGCGCCGACCTCACCAACCAGGAAATTTCCTGGCACAGCGATTACGGATTCAACTTTCCGCCACCGTACCTGGGATTGCTTGTGCTGCGCACCGCACACTCGGGCGGCATCAGCAAAGCGGCGAGCATGATGACCGTGCACAATGAGCTTCTCGAACAGCGCCCTGAACTGCTGCGCAGGCTTTACGAACCTTTTCACTGGAACCGCCAGGGCGAGCATCCCGAGGGCGCCCCGCTGACCAACCTGTACCCGATTTTCGAGCTTCGAGGCGGGCAGGTGTGCTCGCGCTTCAATCCAGCGCTGGTGCCCAAGGGCTATGAGCTGGCGGGCCTGCAGCCCGATGCACTGGGCCTGGAGGCATTGCGCGAGGCCGCCCGCATCATGTCAGGGGAACAGAACCACATCACGTTTGTGCTGAATGCCGGCGAGATCCAGTACGTGAACAATTTTCGCCTGGCGCATCTGCGAACCGATTACCAGGACTACGACGAAGCTGATCGCAAGCGCCACCTGGTGCGCATCTTTCTGCGTGACTTCGGTCGGCGCTCCTACATGGGCTAGCCCGTGCATCGTTACCCATGACCATATCGCGCGAGACGCCCGCGGTGGCCTCACCCAGTTCCCACACGCCGATGATGCAGCAGTTCCTGCGCATCAAGGCCGAGTATCCGGAGATGTTGCTCTTCTACCGGATGGGCGATTTCT
>SYIM01000113.1 GCA_005798775.1 Burkholderiales bacterium | reverse complement strand
GGCGTCGGTCGCCGTCATCGCCGATCTGCTGTCGACCGGCGATCCGGCCGGTCGCGTGGACGCATACCTGGATACTCTAAAATAGCGCGAGGACTCTCCGAAGCTCATGGCAGCGACGATGCTTAACGGTAACGAGATCGCCGCACAGGTGCGTGCCGAAGTGGCGACGCGCGTCGCGTCGTTTACGCATCGGGCGGGTCGAGCGCCGCGGCTGGCTATTGTGCTGGTGGGCGAGCGCCCCGATTCGCAGGTCTACGTGCGGAGCAAGTTGAAGATGGCGGCCGAGGCCGGCCTCGATGCGCGCCTGTCGACACTGCCCGTCACTGCTTCGCTGGAGGAGGTGCTGTCGACCGTCCGGCAGCTCAACGCCGATGCTGAAGTGGACGCCGTGCTCGTACAGTCGCCGCTGCCGGACGCGCTGGGGCCTTCGGCCATGCAGCGCGTGTTCGACCTGATCGATCCGGCAAAGGATGTTGACGGTGTGGCGCCGGTCAACGTGGGCCTCCTTGTGCAGAACAGAGCTGCGCTTGTCCCCTGCACGCCGGCGGGTATTATCGAGATACTCGATCGAAGCCGCATTCAGATCGCTGGGGCACACGCCGTCGTAATTGGCCGCAGCGAGATCGTGGGGAAGCCCATATCCCTGCTCCTGCTGCACCGCCATGCGTCCAGTGCACGTCGCCCGTCTTTAATCCCAGCCAGTAAAGCGTGGATAAATGACCCACCGGGTAGCTCGCCTGGGTGTGCTGAACCAGCTTCGGGCGGGCAGTGGTGCCCGAGGTGAAATATTCGATGAGCGGATCGTTGGCGCGCGTGGGCTCAGGCGGGGTGAATTGAGTGGACGCCTGCGCGCTCAGCGCGAAATCGGTCCAGCCGGGAACCGACGCGGCGCGCACAGAAATGCGCCCGACCCCATGCAGCGCGTCCGGAGGGAGCGTAGTGAATTTGCCCACTCCCGCCGCATTGGTGATTACCCAGCGAACCCGCCCTCTGCGCAGGCGGTCAGCGAGATCGTCGCCTGAGAGCAGCGTAGTGGCCGGGATCAGCACCGCCCCCAGCTTGATGGCCGCGAGCATGGTTTCCCAGAGCGCCAGCTCATTTCCCAGCATGAGGAGGATCCGGTCACCCCGGCGCGCGCCCCGCCCGACCAGGAATGACGCCACCTGGTTGGACCGGATGCGCAGCTCGTCATAGGTGAGACGCGCCTCGTCCCCCGACTCTTCGACGATATTCAGGGCGGGCGCCTTGTTGCCAAGCGCAACGCCATCGAAGTAGTCACGCGCCCAGTTGAAGTGCTCGAGTTGCGGCCAGCGAAAGCCCGCCACCGCGGCATGCCAGGAGGTACGGTGCTCGAGCAGTAACTGCCGAGCTGCGAGAAATTGATCGAGCTCACTTTGAACGGTGGATTCGGAACTCACGCGCACCTCTTGAACAGTTCAATGAAGTTGCGGACGGCTCAGCATGTCATTGCGATCAATGGAGCGGATCGACAGCCGAAGCAGTTCAGCGCCGCGCGCCAGGGTGATCGGGACCGGCACACCCGCCGGGCCGATTCGCCAGACCGCGCGCAAAAAATTACCCAGCGAACCGACGCGCTCACCGGCCACGTCGAGCACCATGTCGTCGGTGCGAACGCCCGCACGCTGGGCGGGACCGCCCTGACTCACGCCCGCCACCACTAGCTGCCCCTCGGACTCGCCCACATACATCCCCAGCCACGGCCGGGCAGAGAACCCGGACTGTCCGGTTTCGATCAGGTTGGCAAGAATGGGCTCTAGCAGATCGATGGGTACCGACATGTTGCCCTGTGAGGTCTCGCCCTCGGCGCTTTCTTGGGTGAGGAGCGAACCGATACCTATCAGCCGGCCACCGCCATCAACCAGGGCCGCGCCGCTCCACTCCGGGTGCGCGGGCGAGGTAAAAAGCGCCTCATCAAGCAGATACTCCCAGTAGCCCGCGAACTCACGCTTGTCGGCGATACGGGTGCGAAGCGCGCGGCGACGCCCGCCGTGACTCAGCATGTACACCCTGTCGCCGCGACCGATATCAGCGGCGCTGCCGCGCCGCATGGGCGGCACTTCCAGCGGCGCCAGCGCCTTCACCAGACCAAACCCGGTGGCCTGGTCGTAGGCGAGCGGATAGGCCTGTGCGACCCGCCCAGCCCGAGTGGTGAGCCAGATAGTATGGGCCTCGGTGATGAGATAGCCGATGGTGAGAACCAGGCCGTCGCCGCCGATCACCACCGCATTGCCCCCACGCTCGGTCCCCAGCGTGGCTGCAGTAAACGCTGCATCGGGAACTTCCGCGCGCAGTTCCACCACCGCGTCAAGCGCTGCGACCAGATCGAATTCGAGATCCTGGACGCGCGGACGCAATTCTTCAGGGAACGACCAATCGTTACTATCGGACATCTAAGGACCTGGCGGCATGGAAGGAGGGAATTCGTCAGATGGTACCGGACGGTTGCCCCACCGGGTCGGTGTTTCCCGTGATCAAAGCGCGTATTTCAGCCGCCGCGGCGCGTGGATCCGTTCCGGCCGGGTACTGGAGCGCAGCAAGGGTTGCCTCGATGTCACGCGCATCGGCGTCGCGGGCAATGCACACCAGCCTGGACCGAGGGTCGGCGTCAGGCCAGGCGGGCAACCGTTCGGGTCGATGAAAGACGCGTTGCACGCCTTGAATGAAAACGCTTTCGCCGGTATCCGCGATACGGAGCAATCCCTTGCACCGGAGCAGCCGATCGCCCAGCGTGTCAGAGAGCAATTGCCACCAGGCCGCGACACCCGACCAGGAGGCAGCGGAATCGAACGTGAGGCAGACGGCGCGGATGCGGGCATCGTGGCGGTTGAGGTCGTGAGGAGGGGACTCGCGGCCGTGCTCGTGGCCGTGCTCGTGGCCGTGCTCGTGGCCGTGCTCGTGGCCGTGCTCGTGGCTGTGCTCGTGGCTATGCTCATCGCCGTAGCGCCCCCCCGGGATTCGCGCCAGCCGATAACGGTCGAGCGGCGCGAACGCTTCCAACGCTGACATCCCGGACACCGACACCACCAGCGGCGCCCAGGCATTGAGCGCGCGCAATCGCGACCGGATCGCTTCCGCGTCATCCGCCACATCGGTCTTGGTGAGCACCAGACGGTCGGCCACCGCAATCTGCTGGGCAACTTCAGGCTGCTCATCGATCAGCGCTGAAACATGCTGGGTATCGACGGTCACGATGGCGGCCTCAAGCCGGTAGTGCGCAGTAACCAGCCGATGGCCGAGAAGCGTATTCAGGATCGGGCCCGGATCGGCGAGCCCGGTCGTCTCGACAATCACGCGCTCGAAAGGCGGGACCTCGCCTCGCACCCGTTTCGCGTGAAGTTCAGCTAGCGTCTCATGGAGCGACTCGGAAATCGTGCAGCACAGACAGCCCGCGTCGAGCAACACCACGTTGTCCTGGCTCTGCTCAATCAAAAAATGGTCCAACCCAATCTCGCCAAACTCATTGACGATCACGGCGGTGTTAGCAAACGCTGGCGCCTTGAGGAGCGCGTTCAGGAGCGTGGTCTTGCCGCTTCCTAGAAAACCGGTCAGAAGAATAATGGGGATTCGGTGCGATTTAGATGACATGGTGTGAGCTCATATTGTCTCACCATGCCGCAGACGGACGTGCGTCGCAACTGAAGCCCCTGCGGCCCCGCGCTAATCGCAAGCTTAGAATTGCAGCCTGATATCACCCACGACTTTTTGGAACCCCACCATGGCTGACTTCAGCATCGAGACTCTGCCCGAGGGCGCGCTGTTCCGGATTGAACGCCCCGCCAAGATGAATGCGCTCACCCGCGCCGTTGTTCAAGCGCTGGGCGATTGCATCAGCGAGCTCGAAGCGCGGCGCGCGCGTTTACTGGTCATCACTGGCGCGGGCGACCGCGCGTTCTGCGCCGGCACCGATCTGGGGGAACTGCAGGGCCTCACGCTGGAAGAGCGGATGGCCAAAAGTGATATTGCGCGCGCTCTTCTCGTCCGGCTGCATCGTTCACGTCTGCTCAGCGTGGCGGGCATGAACGGTTTGGCCTATGGCGGCGGGCTCGAATTGGCCATCGCCTGCACCCTGCGTATTGCGGCCCCACACGTCAAGATGTCGCTGCCCGAGGTGAAGCTCGCACTGGTTCCCGCCTATGCCGGTACGCAACTGCTTCCCGCTCTCATCGGGCGCGCCCGTGCGCTGGACATGTTGTTGACCGGGCGAGCGGTGGAGGCGGAGGAAGCGCATGCAATCGGCCTAATTCATCGCATCGCAGCGACCGACTCCAGCATGAGCGATCAAGCCATCGCTTTCGGCCGGGAAATCACGCGCTGGTCGCCCACTGCCGTGGCCGCCATCCGCGCCTGCATCGATGCGTCCGGCGACACCCTGTCCGATGCCAGACTGGCGGTTGAGCGCGAGCAGGTCAACACCAATTACGCCTCGGCGGACGCGCGCGAAGGAATGGCCGCGTTTCTTAAAAAGCGCCCGGCGCGCTACACCGGCTGAGCACGCTCAGCGTTAACCGCCGACACGGCGGCCGCGTACCGCAATCCGCTCAACGATCGATTCGACCATCCCATAGGGCGGGGCCATCTCGCCCTCGAGTCGATCCGACTGCACCTCGACTCGTACCGCTTTCAGCAGATTGGAAGAATCCACATAGCGCCACTCGAGCCGGGCACCCTCAACCCTCGGCGACAGAAGCGGCAACGTGCGCCCCTCCATCTCGATCGTGCCCGCGAGTCGCTGGTGGCGCTGAACCAGCGCAAGTTTGGCTCGCCCCTCTACATTAGACAGGCCCTCGATCAGCCACTCCCCCGCCACATTGGCTGGCACCAGCCAGTAATAGCCCACCTGCGTGCCCACCCGGATCACCTGATCGGGCTCCCAGTCACCCATCGCAAAGCTGTTCGAGACCACCCGGGTGCCAGGTTTCATGCCGAGCACACGGGGCCGTAACTGCTGATTGAGCTCATCGAGCAAATACAGAGTGAGTACCGTCGCCGAGGAAAAATCGGTCTGGAATAGATCGCCCTGGAGGATACGTACGCGGTCAGCCACCCCGGCACGCTCGACCTGGCGCTGCGCGAAGGCCGCGAGCCTCGCGTTGTATTCGATGCCAACGGCGCGCGCGCCGTGCCGTTGCGCCGCCGCGATCGCGATCTTGCCGTCGCCCGCGCCCAGGTCATAGACCAGATCGTTCGGGCCCACGCGCGCCACCTCGAGAAGCCGGTACGCCAGTTCGTCGGGCGTCGGGAGCCACATCACGTCCTTGCCAGTCTGGCCGCGCTGCGGCTGCCAGCCATCGTCGGCCTGCGCCCGCGCGCCGGACGGGCTCACCAGGGCAAGCGCAAGCGAGACGATCGCGCTGAACACTACAATGGGTGCAGTTATGGAAATCATCAGCCAAGAGCCCGCGCAGGAGAGTAGAGCGCCCGCAGTGTGCGCCGAAGCCCATAGCCCCGGCAAGCCGCCGCTCTCGGTTTCCGTCCGGGCGCTTTGCGCATTCGCCGCGCGTCAGGGTGATCTGGATCTGCGCTTCACGCCTTCGCCCACAGCGGCGCAGGGCCGCGAGGGTCATTTGCTGGTCGCCCGTCGCCGAGGCGAAAGCTATGAAAGCGAAATTGCCCTGAGCGCACTCTGGGGCGACCTGAGGGTGAGCGGACGCGCCGATGGCTACGATCCTCGCCGCAACGATCTCGAAGAAATCAAGACTCACCGGGGACGGGTCGAAGACATTCCCGCCAATCAGCAGGCGCTCCACCGCGCGCAGGCACGGCTCTATGGCTGGATGTTCTGTGAGGCACGCGGGCTCGAGCAGCTCACCGTGTCACGCGTGTACCTTGAAATCGGACTCGAAGCCGAAAGCCGGGTGAGTGAAACGCTGAGCGCGGCAGCCCTTCGCGAATTCGCAGGGAGCTTGTGCGAGCGCTATGTGGGCTGGGCCCGAAGCGAAGCCCTGCATCGCGAACAACGGCAGCGCTGGCTCGCTGCCCTCCCTTTCCCGCTGCCGGAATTCCGCCCTGGTCAACGCGAACTCGCCGCCGCCGTCTGGCGCGCCTGCCGTCGCGGAGAGCGGTTGCGGGTCGAAGCACCCACCGGTCTGGGAAAAACCCTGGGCACGCTTTACCCGGCGCTACGCGCGATGGCTGAGCGCCCGCTCGACCGGATCGCAATGCTGTCGGCGCGCACAACTGCCAGGCAGGTGGCGCTTGACGCGTTTGCACAAATCCGTGCGCAGGAACGCCCGCCTCAACTGATGCCCCTGAGGGTGATCGAGATCGTGGCACGCGAGCGCGCCTGTGAGCATCCCGACAAGGCCTGTCACGGTGAGTCCTGCCCGCTTGCTCGCGGCTTCTATGACCGGCTACCGGCTGCGCGCAGCCAGGCCTGTAGCGCGGACCTGCTCGATCAGGCGAGCACGCGCGAGATTGCGCTCACCCACCGCATCTGTCCTTATTTTTTATCGATGGAGTTACTGCGCTGGTGTGATGTCGTGATTGGCGACTACCACTACTGGTTCGACCGCTACGCGGTGCTCGCTGCCCTCAGCGCGGAATTCGAATGGAAGGTGGCGGTACTCATCGATGAGGCACACCAGCTGGTTGCGCGGACGCGCACCATGTACAGCGCAAGCGCGTCGGCGGCCGCCCTGATCGAGCTTCAATCGAAGCTTCCGAGCACACTACGCGGCGCGGTCGCCGACCTGCTTCACCAGTGGGAGCGGCTCACAGACGAGCATGCCCTGACCGCCCCGGCAAGCGAAACCACCGAGGCGATGCGTTGGCTGCAGCTCGCCGAGCCGCCTGAAGATTGGCTGCGCGCGCTGCACCGATTCAATAGCCGACTGGGCGACCACGTTACCGAACAGGGTCGTGCCGCCTCCCCCGCCGTGCTCGAGGCCTGGTTCGATGGACTGTCGTTTGCCGCGCTCGCGGACAGCTTTGGCGAACACAGCCTGTGCGAACTGAGTCTGGCTGCCAACGGCGAAATCCATCTATCCGAAGCACTTCCTCTTTGTCGCGCATCCGACCGGGCGCAGCTCACGCTTCGCAATGTGGTGCCCGCGCCTTTCATCCGGCCACGACTCGAGCTCGCCGATTCCGTCGTGATGTTTTCGGCCACACTCGGTCCGGCCGACTATGACGGGAACCTGCTGGGCTTACCTGATCCCACCCCGACACTCAAACTCGCGAGCCCGTTTGACCCAGAGCGACTGCGAGTCTCGGTGTTACCGGTATCCACCCGCATCACCGACCGGTCGCGAACCCTACCGCGCGTGCTGGCAGCGCTTGCCCGCGAGTACCACCGCGAGCCCGGCAACTACCTCGCTTTTTTCAGTAGCTTTGATTATTTGCAGCAGGCCTTCAGCCGATTCAGTGCGGAACACCCCGACATCACCGTCTGGGCTCAGACCCGATCCATGACTGAGGCGTCGCGCTCGGCCTTTCTCGAACGCTTCCACCCCGAGGGACAGGGCATCGGATTTGCAGTCCTGGGCGGTGCATTCGGCGAAGGCATCGACCTGCCTGGCCGCAGACTGATCGGCGCCTTCATCGCTACCCTCGGCATGCCGCAAGTCGACGCGGTGAACGAAGCGATTGCCGCGCGAATGGAGAAGCTCTTCGGTGCGGGTCACGACTACACCTACCTCATTCCGGGGCTGCAGAAGGTGGTGCAGGCGGCCGGTCGCGTGATTCGCTCGCCCGACGACCGGGGCATGCTGATGTTGATCGACGCACGCTACAGCTGGCCCCGGTACCAGCAGTTGCTGCCCGCCGCCTGGGGACTGGGATGAACCCGACTCCCGCCGGACAGCAGCCCATCGCTTCGCTCGCAATCGCAGTCACGCTCGTTGCCTACGCGTTCGCCTGGACGGTTGCACAGACGCTCGCCCAGCCCAATCTCGATCGCTACCACGACATGCTCGAGAGCTTCGCATGGTCGCAGGCGTTCGAATGGGGAAGCTTCAAACACCCGCCTTTTTTTGCCTGGGTGACCAGCGCGTGGTTCGCTCTGGTACCGAGATCGGACTTCGCATTCAAGCTCCTCGCGTACACCAACGTGGCGATCGGGCTGGCTGGCGTGGTGGTGCTCGCGCGCCTCACCGGTCACGCTCGGTTTGCGTACCCTGCGGTGGTGCTGCTCTTCTGGTGCCTGCCCTACACCACCCTCGCCTCGAAATTCAACGCCAACGCGCAGCTCCTGTCGGTCTGGCCCTGGGCAGCGGCTGCGCTGTTTGGAAGCCTGCTTCATTCCGGCTGGCGGGGCTTGGCGTGGAGCACAGTCCTGGGGCTCTGCAGTGCCGCGGCCCTGCTCAGCAAGTACTACAGCGGCGTGTTGCTGCTTGCCCTGTTCGTGGCGGCGAGCGTGCATCCGGCCGCACGTGCATGGTTTGGCAGCCCGAGGCCCTGGTGGGCGCTTGCGGTGACCCTGGGCGCGCTGATGCCGCACGCGCTCTGGCTCAAGTCAAGCAACTTCGTGATGCTCCACTACGCGTTCGATCAGGGCGGCGGCGCGGTCAACCTGCCGATGGCGGCACGCTTTGCCCTGGCACCAGTTTTTTACTGGGCTCCGGGGTGGATCGCCTGTGTGCTGCTTTTCGCGCTCGCGCGTCGTCGCGCCGGTCGGGCGCCCCGCGTGATCCACCTGTTTGCAGCGGCATGGCGACCCACGGGCTGGCGTGACAGCCTTTTTTGGCTGGCGTTTTTGCCGTGGGCGGTGAGCTTGGGCTTTGGGCTGGCTGGCGCGGTCGAGCTCTCTACCCCGTGGGCGATTCCGATCGGCTTTGCGTTTCCGCTTTTATGGCTGCGGAACCTGTCGCGCGAGCTGGAACCGGGTCCAAGCACTCAAGACGAAACGCAGCGTCTCATCGACCGTCTGGCAGCGCCCCGCCTCACCGCAACCATTGTGCTCCTAGTGGTTGGGGGGGCCGCGGTGTTGGGCGCGGTCCACGCGCTCACCGGCCAGCGCGAGTACTATCGCGCAACCCAGGCGCTCGCCCAGGCCGTCACCCAGGGTTGGCAGGTGCGGTATCCGGGAAAGCAACTCGGCTGGTCAGGCGGCGCCTGGCCCGATAACGCCATGCTCGCCTTCTACGCCCACCCCGCCATCCGGGCGCTGCCCGGTTTTCCGGATAGCCGCGAGGCCTCGCTCGCGCCCCACGTGGCGTGGGCAAGCCAGCCCGGCATTCTCATCTGCCCGCCGCTTCCTGGCGGCGAAGACTGCATCGCCCGCTCGCAGGCCTGGTTACAGGCGCGCGCCTTGCCCACTGAACCCATTCACGTCAGTGCAGTCCGGCAAGGCTGGCGCTTCCCCAAGGCCACCGAACAAAGCCTGCTGGTATTCGACGTGCCGCCAACACTCAGCGCTTCGCCCCGCACGCCGCGCGCCACTCCATGACCTCGACTCAGACGCGGCTGCTAACCCAGGCCATGCGATTTGCGATGGTAGGGGGCCTTGCCACGTTCGCCCACTTCGCGGTGATGGCAGCCATGCTTTCAGCGGCGATCGCCCCGCCACTGGCGGCCACTTTCAGTGGTTCGTTGGTCGGCTCAGTGGTGGCCTATCTCGCCAACCGTCGCCACACATTCGAGTCGGATGCCCCGCATTCGCAGGCGCTGCCGAGGCACTATGCGGTCGTGGCCGCCTCGATTGCGCTCAATGCTGCGCTGTTTCGCGTGGCGCATGGCTCATTCGATGCACCGGTGTGGTTTGCTCAGGGGCTGGCCACCGGCCTCTGTATGGTGTTCAATTTTGTTGCCTCACGCTTTTGGGTCTTCAAGCAGCGATGATGTCTTTCAACTTTGGTATTGACAGCCGCACGCGCGCAGCTGCGCCCGTCGCCCGAAAGCGCGCCCGCTGGGTGCTCGCGTGGGGGCTTACCCTCCCTACCCTACTCGCGAGCGCCCCATCATGGGCCCAGGCGCAGTGGAATGAGGTGAGCAAGGCCCGTAACGGCGACGTCTGGACGATGGAAACCGGCACCGCCCGACGTATCGGCGATAACGCCCGGGTCTGGGTGCTCATTAACCATCCGCTACCCATCACCCACCCCGCTCCCTACGCCTACAGCGGCGTACGCTCGTTCCGTGCGCTGGTGCAAGTTGATTGCAAGGAGCAGCGTGCTCGGCGTCTGGAAGCGAGTTATTTCAGTCAGCCCAATGGTGATGGGCGCCTACTGGGTACGAACGAAAACGACGATTGGTTCAACGTGCCGCCCGACACACCTGACGCCGACCTGATGAAGGCTGCGTGCGAACTGCCCGATCAGGCGCCTGCCGCGCCGGAACGCCCTGCGGGCGCCGCCCCGGCAAAACCCGCCACCCCAGCTCGACCGCCTGGCGCCCGCGGCTGAATCGAGATCGTGCGCGCCCGCAGCTGGCCGCACCCGCCCTCTACATCTTGCGCGGCCGAGCGCCGAAGTTTCGCGAGTACACCCCGCTGATGAAGCGTGCGCGCCATGTGGGCTGTCCGCTCCCAGGATGGACGGCGATACGGCGAATCGGGAATGGCGTTGAGCGGGATGAGATTCATCACCGCATAGTGACCCGCCAGGAGGTTCACGATGCCCTCAATTTCCTGGTCGGTGTCATTCACACCCTCGATCAGCGTCCACTGATACTGAACCGGATAGCCAATGATGCGGCCGTAGGCCTGCGCCGCCGCTACCAGATCGGCCGGATCGATACGGGGCGCGCGCGGCAGTAGCGATGCGCGTAATTCCGCTCGTGTGCTGTGAAGCGATAGCGCGAGCGCGGGACGGACCCGACCTTGGGGCAGACGCTCAAACACCCTGGGATCGCCCACCGTGGAAAAGACCAGATTTCGGTGCCCGATCATGGCCACGGTGCCCAGCAGATCGATCGCCTCCAGCACATTGTCGAGGTTGTGCGCAGGCTCCCCCATTCCCATGAACACCACCTTGCGAACCGGCCTCAGGCGGCGGGCCTCCACCACCTGCGCCACGATCTCTGCGCTGCCCAACTGACGCAGCAGACCAGATCGACCGGTCATGCAGAAGGTGCACCCCACCGCACACCCCACCTGCGTGGAGACGCATACGCCACCGCGCGCGAGCAGCACCGACTCCACGGTCTGCCCGTCCGAGAGCGCAAAGAGGAGCCGCTCGCCTTCGTCGTCGCTGCTCGGTTCTCGAACCTGCAGCCGTGCAAGCCCCGCGAGCGTTTGAATGAGCTCGGGAAGTGCGTGGTCAAGCGTACGCGGAAAATGATCCGCGGGATGCCGTCGCGGACCGTCCCAGGGCTGCGCGTGGGTCCAGAGCCGCATCACCCGGGCCTCGTGAAGCGGCCTCGCACCCAGCGCACGAAGGCGCTCTCTCAGTTCGCCTACGCGCAGCCCGGCTGGCGACGGGGTCGGACCCGCATCCGGGATCATCCGATCAGCCTCAGCCGATCGCTTCGAACACGATGTCCTGCGCGCCTTCCCAAAGCACTTTCACGCCCAGCGTACGAAGGTTTTCACGACCCTCGGTGACAGTGAGGAAATGATTGCCCGCCAGCTGACCCAGCTTGCTCGCAAAGCAGCATGCACCATAGACCATGATGATTTCGGTTTCGCTGTAGCCGCCGGGGTAGAACAGGATATCGCCCGGAGCCGGGTGGCTGGTTGCATTCTCGAAACCCACCTTGCCCTCGCCGTCTTCCAGCACCCAGTCGCCAAGCGGCACCCAGCAACCTTCTCCGCTCCAGCGCACATGGATGATTTTCTGACGATAGGGCAGCAGTTTGGCGAAGGCGGCCACCGTGCGCGGCGCGTCGGGGTTGGTTTCGGCGATGAACTGATGGCCGCCAGCAGTGATGCGTATTTTCATGATCCGGTTCCTTGAGAAGGGGTGATCCATTTGTTGACAACGGGCGCCTGCCAGCCAGCGAGCGCATCCAGCAGCTGCTGCGGGTCGGGCGACATCACAATCATCTCGTTGTGCGCCGATTTCATGAAGCCTTCGGCGACTGCGCGATCGAGGAGCGCACGCATGGGGTCGAAGAAGCCCGCCACATTCAGTGCACCACAGGCCTTGGCCGCTCGCCCGCTGTGGTCGCCCAGCTGGGTGAGCGTTGCGGCCTCGAATAGTTCCTCCAGGGTGCCCAGCCCGCCCGGCAAAGCGATGAAGGCATCGGACAGTTCAGCCATGCGGGCCTTTCTGACCCGCATGTCGGACACGATTTCATGCCGCGTGAGCCGGTCGTGCAGGTGCCCGCGTTCATGAAGGCGCCGGTTGATGATTCCGGTGACATCGGCCCCAGCTTCCAGTGCCGCATCGGCGAGTACGCCCATCAGACCCATGTGGGTCCCGCCGTAAACGAGGCCGATACCTCGTTCGCCCAACGCACGCCCAAGAGACCGGGTCGCCTCGGCATAGTAAGGCGAGCTGCCGAAATTGGAACCGCAGAACACTGCTATGCGACGCAGCGGTACCGGCGAACCATCCGCTTGCTGCACGCGGGCTGGATGTCCACGCCCGCCGGAATCATGCAGGGAATCACCCATGGCATTCACCAAAACCGGAATTCAAACCATCGCCATGTCACCTTTGCGCTGCGCCCACCCAGTGACCCGCGATTCGAGCCACGAAGATACCAGATACAGCATCACCCCCAGGGTGGCAAGAATAACGAGCCCGGAAAACACCAGCGCCACGTCGAAGTTGCCGCTGGCGATAATCATGACGTTACCGATCCCGCGATTTGCGGCGATGGTTTCGGCGAGCACCGTGCCCACGAAGGCGAGCGTGATGGCGATCTTGAGCGATGCGAAGAGATACGGCATGGCACGCGGCAGACTCACATTCCAGAGCACGTCGCGGCGGCTTGCCCCGAGCACCTTGAGCACATCCTCGAGCTCGGGCTCGGTGCTGGCCAGACCCGTTGCCACATTGACCACCACCGGGAAGATGCTGATCACCATCGAGGTGAGAATGGCTGGCACCGTGCCTGCACCAAACCACACCACGAAGATCGGCACCACCGCCACCTTCGGAATGCTGGAAAAGCCCACCAGAAGCGGATAGGCCACGTCGTAGGCGAGCCTGGACGAACCGATCGCCACGCCAATCACAATGCCGATCAGCACCCCCAGCGCAAAACCCGCCAGGGTCGTCTTGAGGGTCTGAACGGTATGCGGCCAGAGGAGCGGCATCTTTTCCCACAGCACAGCCGCGATC
The DNA here is from genome assembly GCA_005798775.1 of Burkholderiales bacterium. Classification (GTDB taxonomy): domain Bacteria; phylum Pseudomonadota; class Gammaproteobacteria; order Burkholderiales; family Burkholderiaceae_E; genus SYIM01. Next base: position 3,659 of record SYIM01000113.1, on the reverse strand, counting down.
TGGCTGGGCCGCGGCAGAATCAGATCGGAGATGCCCGCCGCCAGACAGATCACTTCCCAGAGAACAAAGAAGGACAGCAGAGCAAGCGCCGACAACAGGCGCTGACGAACGCTCGGTGACAGGGTCATGCTGTAACCTCCTGAATGTTGGTGCTTTCATCCTGGATGCGCGCTTCGGCGATACGCATGCGAAGTGCCTGCACCAGCGCGGCCATCTCGGGGGCGTAGCTCGCCTCGATGGTGCGCGGACGCCCGAAGGGAACCTCGCGCGTTTGCAGAATCCGGCCCGGGCGCGAGCTCATCACGCAAATTCGGTTGGCGAGATACGCGGCTTCGCGCAGATCGTGTGTAACGAGCAGCACGGTCGGGCGACGATCGACCCAGAGGCTCTGCATGATGGCCCACAATTCTTCCCGGGTGAACTGGTCCAGCGCACCAAAGGGCTCATCAAGAAGCAGCAGTTGCGGATCGTGAATGAGCGCGCGGCAAAGCGAAGCGCGCTGAAGCATGCCGCCAGACAACTGCCAGGGCCGCTTGTCGCCAAAGCCCTTGAGTCCCACCTGAGCAAGAAGCGCCTCAGCCCGCTCGGCAAACTCGCCGTGACGCTTGGCGCGATAGCTGGCCCGAAACGGCGGCACGATCTTGAGCGGAATCATCACGTTTTCCCGGATCGTGAGCCAGGGCAACATGGTGGGGTTCTGAAACGCGATCCCCACACGGAGCCGCTCGCGACCCACTGTCGGACTGCCCTGTTCGCGCCCCCGTACGATCACGCCACCCGAGGTCGGCTGAAGCAGCCCGGCCACCAGCTTGAGAATGGTGGACTTGCCGCAGCCACTCGGGCCCACCAGCGCAACAAAATCGCCGGTGTCAATTGAAAGCGATGTGCTCGCGAGCGCCACCGTACCCGTGCCATAGCGCAACGTCACGTCACTCAGTTCGATGAAGGAAGGGTCTGACATCGCTTGCCTCACGGGTTCAGGCGGCCAAAGCCACCGGTTGGAGTCGAACGATTGCAGCAACCGGCCCACCACCCGGTGGCCCCTGATGCTCTGCCCCGCCCGACACATACAGCGCGCTGTGGCCAGCCACCGATGCGAGCACCGCCCCCACCGCCGCCCGGGCATGACGCGTGCCGTGAATGTCGGAGTCGTTCAGCATGGTGTGCCGCGAGCCGCGTACCTGGCCATTCGGGCTCGCCTCAGCCTTGGCGAGCAGATTCAACAGGCGCTCGCCTGCACCGCCCTCGGCATCCACATCAAGACCAAACTGCTCGCGCAACATGCGGCGAACCGACCGGGCATCGATCGCATCGTTCATCACGCTATGGCCGATGGCAACGTCGGACGCGCTCTGGGTAGACTGGCCAAATACGATCACTACATTGCTGTCGAGTTCGATACCAGCCGACACCGATGCGCGACTGGAGAACCGTCCCCAATCAGACAGGATGTCGGTATCCGACAGGGTACCGATATCGGTCTCGCCCAGCGCAGCGGCCACGCCGAGCGCGGAAGCGCCCCGCGAATAGCCCATGGATTCATAGGTGTCGCGCGTGACCGGCTCAAGCCCTCGCGACAGGCAGTCGCCAACCTTTGAGGAGGTCAGGAGCGGGCACTTCACCTGCGCGAAATGCACATCGGCCGGATCGGTGAGCCCGGCGTCTTTCATGGCTGCACGGACCGCGTCGGCGGTGGCCTGCACCTGATCGCGCCGACCCAGCTGCTCGGGCGAAAACGCAGCCGTCTGCGCGCAGCCGATCACCATGCGTTTAATGGCGGAAGGCTCGGCGACCTCGACCCAGCTGCGACTGAACACCGTGAAGTGGGGCGAGAGCACGCCCTCAGTGCCGCCCGACATCACGAGGGCAACCCGATGGTGCGCTTCATCCGTGGTGCAGCCCAGCGCCTGGGCAAGCAGCCCCGCCCACATCACGCTCGCGTATTCGCGCGTGTGGTCATTCACGCAGCCATTGCCTTCGGTTTTTCCCATGACGGCCACGATCGCGCGGGGGTCGAGCTCACCCGCTGCAATCAGGGCGCGCACACCCGCAAGGTCGCCCGGACCACTCGCCGCCACCCGCTGCACACTTTTTTTTTGAACACGCATGATCATTGATCCGTGCGTGGAAGCGGATGGAGATACGACTCATCGGCCCAAAGCGAATCCTGCGCGCCTTCGGACGGGCGTGCCGACGCGGGCACGTCGGCTGGGCGTTGAGCGATTGCGCGCGTGGTGAAATCGGTATTCCTCGGTGCGGGAGACGGCATGTTCTGAACCGATTTGACCGACGCACCCCAGCCCGCGGTATCGGGTAGCAGTTGGCCGTCGCGCATCACAAAGCGGCCACGCACAATGGTGTGAAGCGGCATGCCCACCACGGTACGGCCATGCCAGGGCGAAATGCGGCTGATCGACTGCAGACGTCCCTGGTTCAGCCGCCCGCGACGGTTCATGTCAATCAGCACCAGATCCGCATGGGCGCCTGGCGCGATTCGACCCTTGAGCGGCCACAGCCCCCAGGCGCGCGCGGGCGCCTCGGCGCTCCAGCGAACGTAGTCCATCAGCGTGGCGCGCCCCCGGTTGACTTCGGTGAGCATGAGCGGCATTTGGGTTTCGACACCGGGGAAGCCACAGTCGCAGGCCCAGATGTCCTCGCGGGTTTTCTCTTCCGGCGTATGCGGCGCATGATCGGTCGCAATCATGTCGATCAAGCCCTCTTTGAGCGCCTGCCAGATGGGCTCGTTGTGGCGCGGCTCGCGAATCGGTGGATTGAGCCTCAACACGCCGCCGATCTTCTTCATGTGATCGGTATTGATCAGCATGTATTGCGGGCAGGTTTCAACCGTGATGTCCACGCCTCTGCGCTTGGCTTCGCGGATCAGAAAGAGCGAATCGGCCGAGCTGTGATGCGCGATATGGATTCGGGCACCCGTCCATTCGGCCAGAGCGATCACGCGGCCAATGGCTTCGATTTCGGCGACCGCAGGACGGGCTGCAAGATGCGCGAGGGGATCGGTACGCCCCATTGCCTTCAGCTTCATTTCGCGCCGCGCCATGATCGACGAATTTTCGGCGTGCACCACTGTGCGCACACCCCTGGCTGCGAGCGTCTCGAAGCCCTCGAGCAAAGCGCCATCGGTCGGCGCGGGCAGGTTGCCAAAGGTGTTGCCCACGAAGGCCTTGAAGCTGGTGGCACCGGCATCCAGTAGTTCTTCAAGCCGGTCTACGGACTCATCACCGAACAGCGCGTGAATGCCATAGTCGACATGAGAAGATCGCGCGGCGTCCAGCTTCATCCGTAACGCCTCAACCGTTCCGGTTGGTGGGTTGGTGTTCGGCATCTCGAAAACGGTAGTCACCCCACCGCACGCCGCAGCGGCAGAGCCGGTCTTCCAGGTCTCTTTGTGCGCATAGCCAGGATCACGAAAATGCACATGGCTATCAATTGCGCCCGGCAACAGATAAAGACCGGTGGCATCCACGGTCTCGCGGGCAGGCGGCATGAGGTTGTCATCGCCCACCGCCACGATCTTCTCGCCCTTCACCGCCACCGCCGCGCGGTAGATGGCAGTGCCGCTCACCACCTGTGCGCCGCGAATGACCAAGTCAACCGTTGCATTCATTGATTCATCCTTCACAGCATGGCCCAGCCGCCAT
>SYIM01000112.1 GCA_005798775.1 Burkholderiales bacterium | reverse complement strand
TCCTGATAATTTATTAATTGCTGATTCAAAAACTCCACTGGCTCTGGCAGGAACTATGGGCGGATTAGCCTCTGAGGTAACAAATGAAACCACTAAAATAGCTTTAGAAGCTGCCCGCGAGCACCAGAATCATCGTGACGATCCAGAAGCGGATCACGACGGTGATCTCCGCCCAGCCCAGGAGCTCGAAGTGGTGGTGCTGGGGTGCGATCCGGTAGAGCCGCTTGCCGCCGCTCGCCTTGAACCAGCCGACCTGGAGCATCACCGACAGCGTCTCCACCACAAACACGCCGCCCATAATGAAGAGCACGATTTCCTGTCGGACAATGATGGCGATCGTACCCAGTGCACCGCCCAGCGCAAGCGCACCCACGTCACCCATGAACACCTGTGCCGGGTAAGCGTTGTACCAGAGGAAGGCGAGCCCGGCGCCTGCAATGGCGCCACACACCACCGCCATTTCACCCGCGCCAGGGATATAGGGCATCAGCAGGTAGCGCGCAAACACGGAATTGCCCGCGACGTAAGCGAACACGCCCAGCGCCGAGCCCACCAGAACCGAGGGCATGATGGCCAGACCGTCGGCGCCGTCGGTGAGGTTGACCGCATTACTGGTGCCAACGATCACACAGAAGCCAAGCGCGATGAACCCGAACGCACCCAGCGGATACGCCACATTCTTGAAGAACGGAACGATCAATTCGGCGCGGGCCGGCAGTTCCATGGTGAGACCACTCTCCAGCCAGCGAACAAAGAGCGAGAACGCCGGCGTACTGCTTGAGGCCGACACAGCAAAAGCGAGGTAGATCGCGGCCGCTATGCCGATCAGCGACTGCCAGAAGAATTTTTCGCGGGCCGACATGCCACGCGGATCACGACGCACCACCTTGCGATAATCGTCGACCCAGCCGATGCAGCCGAATCCCAGGGTCACCAGCATCACCACCCAGACGAAGCGATTCTCCAGATCAGCCCACAGAAGGGTCGCTGTAGCCACCGCAATCAGGATCAGCGTGCCGCCCATGGTGGGCGTGCCGCTCTTGCCCAGATGGGTTTGCGGACCGTCAGTGCGCACGGCCTGGCCGATCTTCATCTGGGCAAGTTTGCGGATCACGAGCGGCCCGAACGCAAGCCCGATGAGAAGCGCCGTGAGCGCAGCCAGGACTGCGCGCAGCGTGATGTAGTTGAATACCGAGAACGCCCGGATGTCGCGTGCGAGCCACTGTGCCAGTTCGAGCAGCATCAGTGCGTCTCCGTTGCATGGGTGGCGGTAAGTGCCCTCACCACACGCTCCATCCGCATGAAACGCGAACCCTTCACGAGAAGGGTCGCGCGAGGCGTTGCAAGGTGCCCGGCGCGCATGATGAGCGCCTCGATATCGGCGCCGAAATGCTCAGCGCACGCCCCGTACGCCGCCCGGGTGGCTTGCGTCGCAACGCCTGCAAGCAGCACATGCTCGATTCCCTTGCGGGCGGCGTATTCGCCGACTTCGAAATGCCATGCTGGTCCGCTATCGCCCACCTCGCCCATGTCACCCAGCACCAGGACGCGCGGCGCGGGCCGCTCGGAAAGGAGCGCAATCGCCGCCAGCACCGAATCGGGGTTGGCGTTGTAACTGTCATCGATCAACGTCGCGCCGCCTGGGAGCGCATGCCGAACCAGTCGACCCGGCGCAGGCCGGAACCGCTCAAGTCCGGTGACGATGGCATCGTGTGAAACGCCAGCCGCGAGGGCAGTGGTCGCTGCCGCCAGTGCGTTTCTCACGTTGTGGAGGCCATCGATCGACAGCGTAACCCGGTGTGACACATCACCCAGCCTGAGTTCAAACGCCTCGGGTCGGGAGTCGGGACTCGCGCTCGCCGCGAGCGGTCGCCCGGTCAGCCCAACGCCGTCCGCCGACAAGCCGAACTCAAGGCTGCGACGCTTCGCCGCGAGTTCCCGCCAAATTGGCGTGTGCGCGGGATCATCGCCGGGAAATACCGCGCAGCCTGAGGCGTCGAGCGCCTGCAGCACCGAGCCATTTTCATACGCCGTGGCGGCTACGCCCGCGAGAAACTCCTGGTGCTCGCGCTGCGCGTTGTTCACGAGCGCCACCGTTGGCCGCGCGATCCAAGCAAGCCAGGCTATTTCACCCGGATGGTTCATGCCCAGTTCGATCACCGCCAACCGATGCGCAGACGTGAGCCGTAACAGGGTAAGCGGAACGCCCACCTCGTTGTTGAGGTTGGCGCGAGTTGCGAGCCGGGTGTCGTCCGAGGCACTGGCAGCAAAGATCGCGGCGATCATTTCCTTCACAGTGGTCTTGCCGTTGCTACCGGTGACAGCCACGAGGGGCAGGCGAAACTGGCTGCGCCAACCGCGCGCGAGCTCACCCAGGGCGCGGCGCGTATCGGGTACGCGGATCGCGGGTGCGACGAGACCGGGTACCCAACGTTCGACCATCACCGCGGCAGCGCCGGCGGCACGTGCCTGCGCGACGAACTCATGCGCATCGAAGGTTTCGCCGCGCAAGGCAACAAACAGGCTGTCGCGATCGACGGCACGCGAGTCGGTGCAGACACCGCTCACGCGTTCACTACCCGCTCCATGAAAACTTGCCTGCGAGAGCCATTCGAAGATTCGGCGCAGCTCAAGCATTGCGCGCTCCCTGGTCGTCGCCCGGCGCAGTCAACGAGGTGGAGCGAGTCAAGGCGAGCGACAGGCCATGCAACAGCGCCCGCCGCACCTCGATGACATCGCTGAATTCGATTCTCTGGCCGGCGAGTTCCTGCCAGCACTCGTGCCCTTTGCCAGCGATCAGCACGACGTCGCGCGGACTCGCGAGCGACAGTGCGTCGCTGATGGCACGCGCCCGATCAAGCTCCTTACCCCTGGGCGCATGCACCATACCGGCCGCGATCGCCGCCACAATATTCGCTGGATCTTCGCTGCGCGGGTTGTCGCTCGTGAGCACGACGTGGTCGGCGCCTGCCTCGGCGGCCGCGCCCATCAGCGGGCGCTTGCCCGCGTCGC
>SYIM01000111.1 GCA_005798775.1 Burkholderiales bacterium | reverse complement strand
CGCTTGTCGTCGCAGCGTTGTCCAGTTTCAGTCAGAAACTGAATGGCCTTGAACCACTCCGCTTCGGTGGGTTCGATGTCGCGCACAAATGCGTGAAGGTGTTGGATCAGCGAACTCATGATCTCCTTCAGGCGGGGATCAGTGCATTGGCTCAGCCGGGCAACGGCAGCGTCGGTCAGGGTGGTTTCATCGAAGTTCATGAGGCAGTCTCCAGGTCGGCGGGCCGGGAAAGACTACCGATCTGAAACCGTTCAGGCAAGGCAGCCACGGCGCCTTGCGAGGGCGTTTCAGCCGCCCTCTTCGACACGGATGCCGTGGCTGCGCGCGAGGTCCTGCCAGCGGCGGGTATCGTCGGCAATGAACCGGGCCATGCCCTGCGGATCGGGTTGAACGAGGTCGAGTGCGTCGGCAGCCAGCCGCTCTAGGATGGCGGGCGTGCGGAGTGCGTTAGCCAGGGCGCCAGCGAGCGTATCGATCAGCGCAGGCGGCGTCCGCGCTGCAGCCGCCAAGCCGAATATATTTCGCACCTCCAGACTCGCGAGGCCCAGCTCACCCATGCCCGGTACATCCGGCAGCACGAGGGTACGGTCGCGGGTGGAGACTGCAAGCGCCCGGATTCGCCCCTCTCTGATGTGCGGCAGCAGGGCCGGGACGGTGCCGGTGAGCAGATGAATCTGGCCGCCCACCAGATCGACCACTGCCGGCGCGGTGCCGCGATAGGGAACATGAATAATGGGTGCGCCAGTTTGTGCGTTGAGCAGTTCGAGCATCAGGTGGTTGATGCCGCCTGCGCCGGCCGATCCATAAAGCACTGAGCCGGGGCGCGCCCGCGCGCGCCCGATCCATTCAGGCAGGGTGCGGGCATCGGCCTGCGCGCTTCCCGCCCAGAGCAACGGTCCGGAGGCAATCAGGCCCACGGGAGAGAAGTCTGCGAGCGGATCGTAGCCAGCTCTCGGATTGACCGCAGCAACGGTGGTGAAGGGCGACGCGACCAGCAGTAGCGTAGTGCCGTCGGGCGGGCTTTGCGCAACGAGCCGCGCCCCGATCGCGCCCGATGCGCCAGCCCGGTTTTCAACCACCACAGGCCGGGTGAGCGCTTGCGCAAGGGCTGGAGCGATGAGCCGCGCGACTGCGTCGGTCCCTGCCCCCGCGGCAAACGGCACGATGATCCGGATCGGACGGTCCTGCGCGGTACCCGTTTGTGCGCGTACGGGAATCACACATGGCAGGGCCAGGGCGGCGGCAAGCAGTTGACGACGATGGCAAACGTAGTTCCTGTCAGTTTCTGGGTTCATTGGCTGGCCTGTCCTGCGCAGGTGAGGGGCTATCCCCGGACGGATCGCCGGCAGGTATCTTCGTTCGCGTGGCGGGCGAAGGCTGCGGCGGTGGTGAGGCTGTGGTGGAGTGCGATGACGGCGTGTCCGGGGATGTGTGGGGGCGGGTGAGCAGATACATCGACAGGCCGGTCGAGATACAGAGGGCGATGAATACCGCGATGGCGGCGGCCAGTCGGGGTTTTTTTTCGCGTTTCCGGGAAGGCTCTTCGAGCCTCACTGGAAACGCGGGCTTTGGCACTGCGACCCCGCCGCCGGTCGCCAGGAGCGGTTCGACGTCGGCGAATTCCTCCAGGGGCTGCGGGAAGCGACATGCGCCGCAGATTCTTGCGGTGGCTTCAATCGGGGCGCCGCACTCGATGCAGTACATCGCAACCCTCTTAGCGCCGCCGCGGTGGAAGGGCCGACGGTCGCCTGACCGTTACGCTGTTAGTCGGCAACGTGCGGGCGAGACCATCGATCGAGCGGCCGATTTCATCGATTTCGTCACGGGCTCTCGCGAGGCGTTCAACAACGTCGGGTTCGAGCAGTGTGACGGTCGCCGCCGGTGGCGAGGGTTCGGCGGTGATAGCCGGCGCAGATACCCCGGCGGCCGGTTGCGGCGCCCGTTCTGTCGAGGGGAGGTCGTCTTGTGAGATGTCGGAAGGGTGGGGGTCGGAAGGGTGGGGGGCAGATGGGGGCTGGACCGATGCGGTCTCGGTGGCATCTCCTGATGCTGCGGTACTTGCCGGGGTGCCTGAGTGATCAGGCGGGAGGGGGGCCGGTTCGTCGACCGCGGATTCGGTTGGGTGCCCTGTGCGCAATTCGGTCGTTTCGGCTACCGCCCTGGGCGCCGGATCGGTCGCGATGATTTCGCCTGCCGGCTGGGCGTCCGGCGGAGCATCGCCCCCCGGTGCATCGGGGGGCGGAGCGGTCTCGGATGACGCAGCATCCACGGGCATAGCATCTATGGGCGAGGAAACACTCTGGCTCGCGGGTTCGAGGGACTCGGGCGACTTGCCGGGATGGCTCTCCCGGTCGACTGCGGCCTCGCCCTGCGCGTGGCTGTCGTCGGGCAGCGGTCGATGGGGTGGCTGTGCGCGCTCGACCCCTTGCGGCGCGGCGCAGAACATGCAAAACCGGGCGACCCCCGGCAGGCTCTCGCCGCAGGCGTGGCAACGGATACCGGCCACGCCGCTACCAGTGAAATCTTCAGCCAGCGATGACACCCCATCTGCGGTTGTGGCCGCCAGGGTGCTTTGGGCTGGAATCGAATCGGCATTGCGACCCTCGCAGGACCGACAAAACCGGGTGGACCCGGGCATCGGCGCCCCGCATGTCACGCAAACAGATTCGATATCAACGTGCAGGGACTCGATTTCAGCGTGTGTCAGTTCGGATCCCCCCGCCGGTCGCAGAACACCCGCGGCCCATGGGGTATCCGTGGCGGCAGGCCGTTGTTCGGCCGCCAGCGGTAGCGTGCCGCTTGGGCGCTGCGCGACGCCGCAGCGTCGACAGAAACGGGCCTGTCGGGCGAGCGGATAGTCGCAGCCCGGGCAACGCAGGCGCAGGGGCGCCGCAGCAAGCGGCACGGCCGGCAATGCGGCGGTCCCAGAAAGCGGATCGTGCCAGGGCTGAGCCGCGGGCTCTAACGCTGGCAGTCTCGCGGGCAGTTTCGCCGGCAGACTGGCGCTCAGCCGTGTACCCGCAGGGCTCGCTTCAACAGAGCCGCCCTGGTGTTCGTGTGCCGCGGGTTCCCCTGGCTTCGCATGCGCCGGCGCCGTCGGAGGCGGTGCCTTCGGAACGAATCCCTGGTCGAGCGCATTGAGCACCTCGGCGGTACTTTCACGGCGCCGAGCGCGCCGCGGCGCAGGCGCCGCGGTGGTGACGGCCTGCACGGCGCCCCGCGTCGCGACTGGCTTGGCAGGCTTCTTCCGGGGGGCTGGCTTCGAGGGGGTCTTGTCCTGAGCCTTTGCGGCACGCTGGGGTGCCTGGCGTTTGTCAGCCATCGGCGCAGGCGCCTTGGTTCGGCGTGCGCGGGCAGCGGGTGGCATGTCTTCCGTGATCTGCGCGACCGGTGGAGCGACCGTAACCGCCTGACTCGTCGAGGCCTTCCGGCGAGGTGCAGCGGCCCTCGGCGAGGGCGCCTTGTCCGGGGCCTTTCGTCGAGCGCGTGCTGGGGCGGGGCTGCGGGGCATGGGAGATATCCGGTCAGAAAAGCGGGCGCAATTCCCGAATGTAGATCGCGCCCGTGACTCACGCAAACCCGGCAGCGGTAACGTGTCGCGCCCGCGCGACCCGAGGTGTCGGCGAACCGACCGAGTGCGGCCCAGCCAGGTGCTCAGCCGGTACCCAGCTCGCGGAGAATATCAGCGCTATCCAGGCCCAGCTCCCGGGCTGGGACCGGGACAGGGTCGGGGCATGACGCGAACTGCGCCGGGCAGCGGATCACAGCCTGTTCGGAGTTGTCCTCGGCGAGCGCCTGCATCCAGAGGGGGCGAGCCAGCGTCTGGGGGGCGTGCACCACATCGAGCATGCCCAGCACCGGAACCGTCCTTGTGTTGTCAGCATCAACTCCGCCAGGCTGAAGACGGTAGCCCGCATTGTCGGGCAGCACGGGGGGCGGGGCAGCCAACCTCCGACCATTCCAGGCAATCTGCGTGGCCCAGGCGCAGATATCCTGCATTGAAAGATCGATGAATTGGCCCAGGCCCGAGCGTCGCCGGTCCTCAAGCGCCGCGAGTATTGCGGTGGTCGCGAACGCCGCACCCATCACGTCGGCGATCGAGGGGCCGGTCTTCATCGGCACGTGCCCGGCACGGTTCAGGTCCATCAGACCCGACATCGCCTGAACGACCGTATCAAACGCGGGGCGGCCCTGATAGATCGAATCAACGCCGAACCCTGAGATCGAGCAGGCGACCAGCCTGTGATTGAGTCGATGAAGTGCCTCAGGGGTGAGACCCTTACGGGCCAGCGCCCCGGGTCGGAGGTTCTCGATGAGCACGTCGCAGCCCGCAATCAGGGTTTTCAGCCTCTCGAGATCGCCGGGGTCTGTGATGTCCAGCACCAGCGAACGCTTGTCCGCGTTCTGAAACGAAAAAAACACCGCCCGACCGCCTTTCAGCGGGGGCCAGTGCCGCACGGCCTCGCCATCGGGTGGCTCGAGTTTGATGACCTCGGCGCCGAGCGCAGCCAACTGGCGCGAGGCGGCCGGTGCGGTGGTGTAGTGGCCGATCTCGAGCACCCGGATGCCGGATAACGGTCGGTCGGATGAACCGGCCAAAGGCTCGGGTGGCGTGGTGGCAGTGCCCCGGGCATCGAGGAGTTTGAGGATCAGCGCCCGGTCTGCGTCTGCAGCACTCAGTGCGGCTGGCGCGAGGCCTGACAGCCGAGTCATGCGAAATGGCGAACCTGCGACATGGACAGTGCGCCCCGCCGCATCCGTGGCTTGGCGGATCATTGCGCGGTGGTCGAGATTAGCCTCTCGCGGATAGCCCTCGATGGGCGCGATCGGACCGCAGGGAATACCAGCAGCGGCAAATTCGCGAATACAGGTGGTGATCGTGTGATCGCCGATCCAGGACTGGATGAGTGCATCCATCTCGTCGATGTGCGCCATGCGCTCGGCGATGGTGGGGAATCGCGCGGCGAGCAGCTGGCCGGTGTAGCCCATCAGGCTACAAATCCGTTGCCACTGGTCGTCGTTGCCTGCGCACACCAGTACCCATCCGTCGCTCGCGCGATAGACATTCCAGGGGGCCGACAGCGGGTGACGATTACCTACACGATTGGCGGCTTTGCGGACACCGCCCAGCGCAGCTGGCAGGAAGGTGGTCATGGCGCTGAACGCGGCATCGTAGAGTGCGACGCTCGTGCGTTGGAGTCCGGCACGTGACAGGCGAAGCGAGGCGATGACCGCGCCGGCAGCGTGAATGCCCGCGAGGTGCTCCAGAAGGGGCAGCATGACGGGCATTGGCGGCGCATCGGGGGTGCCGGTGGCGTCCATCATGCCGCTCAATGCCTGGATCTGGATGTCCGTGGCAGCCCATCCTGCGTGGGGGCCGGTGGCGCCAAAGGCGGTGATGTCACAGTGCACTGCGCGGGGCAAGCCCGCGGGCGCTGAATCAGACCGATACGCAAGCGGATCGGCATCGCTGCAGGTCAGGGCGACGTCGCTGGCTCCGGCGAGCTGCTGCAGGAGCAGGCGGTCTGCCGCCTCGCGGGCGTTGATGGCGATGCAGAGCTTGCCCGCTGCAAGCGGTAGCCGATGCCGCCATTTGGGCTGGACAAACGCCCCTTCTTCTGTCGATTCTGCGCAGATCACCGTCGCGCCGAGCTGCGCGAGCAGCGACCCGGCCACGGCTGCGCTGATGCGTGTGCCCGCTTCCAGGACGACGATGCCTTTGAGGGGTGCGCTGTCGGGCCGGTCATCGTGCTGGGTCATGGTGGGCGCGTGTTGAGAGGTTAACCGTCGGGTGAGAGCCGTCTGTTACGGATGCATTATAGGTAGCGTACCCGGCGCCAGCGGGGACCCGGCCTGAATACCGGCGCGGGCACCCGTTCAGCCTGACCGGCGCAACGGCCCGGTTCGCTTCGCGCGCGGCACCATTGACGCAATCGCGGGCGCCGGTTTAGCCTCGGTCCTTGCCCTGCGTCGTCAGGCCTTGGCAGCGCATGTGCCGACGCTGCCGCCGAGTCCGCGGTGCGCCAATTTCACGGGAGAGTTCGATGATTCGTATTTCGCTAGCACTGATGTCTGCCGCTCTGCTCGCCGGTTGCGCGGCAACTGCCCACCCCCCCCCACCCCCTAACGACCCGGTCACGCTCAAGGTCAACGTGTTTCGCGGCTCAAGCAATCTGCCGATCTACCTTGCGCAGGAGAAAGGCTATTTCGCGAGGCGTGGCATCACGGTAGAAATGCAGTTCACCCCGAACTCGAACGCTCAGCGCCAGGGGCTGGCTGCTGGCCGGTTCGATATCGCGCATGCTGCCATCGACAACGCGATCGCCATGGTTGAGGTTGCCAAGGCTGATGTCATCATCGTGGCGGGCGGCGACGGCGGCATGAACGAGCTGCTGGTTCGTCCAGAGATCAACCGGCCCGCCGACCTGCGGGGTAAATCCTATGTGGTGGACGCGCCGAACACCGCTTATGCACTCATCGGCCGCAAGATCTTTCGCGAGGCGGGTCTGCGAGAAGGCGTCGACTACAAGCTCGACCCGTTGGGGGGATCCGAGGCGCGCACCAATGGCCTGAATGTGCCGGAGCGGGCGGCAACGCTACTCAATCCGCCGTGGAACTTTCTCGCGCGCGACAAAGGCGCGAAAAGCCTGGGTCGTACTATTGATCTTTATGGGCCTTATCAGGCAAGTGGCATTTTCGTGATGCGTGCCTGGGCGGGCCAAAACGGTCCCGCGCTTGAGCGCTACATCGCGGCTTACATTGAGGGCTGTCGTCTGGCGCAGGATCCGTCGCAGCGCGAACTGGTGCTGCGTGTGCTGCAGCGCGAGTTGAAACTCACACCCAGAATCGCGGAACTGACCTACGCTGAACTCATGGCCAAGGGGAGCGGAATGGCCCCCGACTGCGAGTTCGACATGAAGGGCTTCAACAACGTGCTGGCTCTGCGCGCGGAGATCGAGGGGCAATGGGGTGGCAAGCCGCCCGCGCCTGACAAATATCTCGACCTCAGTATTTACCAGCGGGCGCGATCGCACGCCCGGCCCTGAGCCCGAGCGGCTCGCCGTGGTGCGGGCCGAGCTCCACCGGACATGCCGTGCGGGAGGCGGGCACTCAGGGGCGGTGTCGGCCCGACGCGCGAGTTACTCCGCTCGTGCGCCCGACTTGCGCACCACATCGCCCCATTTGCTGATCTCTGCGGCCTGGTATGCGGTGAGTTGCTCCGGCGTACCGAGTTGAGCGTCAAGTCCCAGCTTGTGCAAACGCTCCTGGACCTCGGGCAACCGATAGACGCGCAGGATCTCCTGATGAAGGCGATCGATCGCTGGGCGCGGTGTACCGGCGGGCGCAAACATTGCAAACCAGGTGAGCGCCTCAAACCCGGGGATGGTCTCGGCGACGGTGGGGATCTCCGGTGCGGAGGGCGAGCGTTTGAGGGTGGTAACCGCTACCGCGCGGATCTTCCCCTCGCGTGCCATCGGCAATGCCGAGGGCATATTGTCGAACATCAGCTGGATGCTGCCGCCCACCAGATCGGGGATGGCAAATTGCCGGCCCTTGTAAGGCACATGCGTCATGGTAGTGCCGGTCATTGACTTGAACAGCTCGCCCGAGACATGGACAGAGGTGCCTACGCCCGGCGAGCCGAACGATAACTTGTCGGGGTTAGCTTTCATGTAGCTGATCAGGTCGCCTACCGTCTTGACCGGAAGATTGTTGTTGACCACCAGCAGATTCGGGGCAGACGCCACCAGCGACACGGGCGCGAAGTCTCGCACCATGTCATAGGGCATCTTTGTGTAGAGCGCGCCGTTGATGGCGTGGGTGCCCACCGTGCCCATCACCAGGGTATATCCGTCAGGCGCTGCCTTGGCCACAAACTCGGCGCCGATGTTGCCACCTGCACCCGGCTTATTGTCGACGACCACCGGCTGACCGAGTTGCGCCTTTTCGCTGAACAGTCGCGCCAGAATATCGGGCGCACCGCCGGTGGGAAAGGTCACCACCAGGCGGATGGGGCGGCTGGGCCACGCTTGGGCGATGGCGTCTGCGGGCATCAGGGCCGCCCCGGCAAACAGCAGGGCAGCAGAGAGCGCGGTGGATCGGATTGAGCGGCTCATGTGGGTGGTCTCCTTTGCAAACAGGCCTCCTCGATGAAGCGGGCCTTGGGCCGAATTGTAGATCGTACCTTCCCGCGCGCGGTGGCCCGATGGTCAGGCAACCCGCCTGATCGCTCCGCACGGCATCTAGTCCGCGCCGCGAAACAAACCTGTCAGAGGGGTCCGTCGCTTCGTTAGCGGCCGAGTAGCCACCCCGCAGCAAATGCAGCCGCGATCGCTAACCACCAACCCCAGCTCGCCGTACCGGGTGACGGCGCCGATGGCTGAGCGGTGGCCGGCGCAGCGGCCGGCGCAACTGCCGCACCGGGGGAGTCGGTTTCGGCCGGAGGCTCGGCCACAGGCGCTGTGGCGGCGACCGGCGGCGCAAAGCGCTTCACGAGTTCGGCCTCAAAGCGGCTGAAAAACTCTTCGGCGAGCGACTTGGCGACTCCATCAATCAGCCGTTGACCGATCTGGGCCAGCTTACCACCCACGGTGGACTTGACGGTGTAGCGAAGTTCGACGCCCTGTTCATTGGGTACCAGGAGTACCTGCGACTCGCCCTTGCCGAAGCCCGCTGCGCCTCCCTGCGCGTCAAAACGGAGCGCGTACGACTCGGGCACGACGATATCGGCGAGCGTGACCTTGCCGTTGAAGCGCGCGGACACTGGGCCGATACGGATCGCCACCATAATGGCGTAGGTGTTGTCGGCGGTGAGCTCGAATTTTTCGCAACCGGTGATGCAGCGTTTGAGGATCTCGGGATCGTTGAGGGCATCCCAGGCCTGTTCGCGGGTGACGGCGAGCTGACGGCTGCCTTGCATGTCCATGATGGGGTTCCGGCTGGGTGGGGGTCTTGTGAGGGACCCGGAGAGGCGGTGGATCGGGCGTTTGCGAGTTTACGCTTTGCGGGTGGTGCTGCCCGCGCGTTCGGTGATCCATTGACGGAATTCGGCACCGACCTCGGCGTGCTCCTCGCCAAGGTCGACGGTGGCCTGCAGGAAACCCAGTTTGGAGCCGCAGTCGTAACGCGTGCCTCGATAGCGATAGGCGAAGACCTTCTCGCGCCTGAGCAACTGCGCAATGCCGTCGGTCAGCTGGATTTCGCCGCCTACACCCCTCGGAAGCGCCTCGAGCTCTTTGAAGACGCCCGCGCTCAGGATGTAGCGACCGGCGACCGCGAGTGTGGTGGGGGCGGCCGCTGGTTCGGGTTTCTCGACAATGCCTGAGACATCGACGATGCCATCGGCCACTTCGCGACCCGAAACGATGCCGTAACGCCGCGTATGTTCGCGCGGCACGTCCTGCACCGCGAGGATGCTGGCCCGCCATTCGGTGTACTGGGCCACCATCTGCGCCATGACGGGCGGCGTGCCCACCATCAGGTCATCGGCGAGCAGCACGGCGAAGGGTTCGCTGCCAACCAGTTCGCGGGAACAGAGCACCGCATGACCCAGACCCAGCGCGCGCGGCTGGCGCACATAGGTGCAGAGCATGTCATCGGGGGCGATGGAGCGAGCGATGGACAGCAGGCTGAGCTTGCCCGCCACCTCCAGTTCGTTTTCCAGCTCATAGGCAGTGTCGAAGTGGTCCTCGACACTGCGCTTGGTGCGGCCGGTGACAAAAATCATCTGACGGATACCCGCCGAGTAGGCCTCCTCCACCGCGTACTGGATGAGCGGTTTGTCAACCACCGGCAGCATTTCCTTGGCCGAGGCTTTGGTGGCTGGAAGGAACCGCGTACCCAGGCCGGCAATCGGGAACACCGCCTTGCGAATAAGTTGTGCAGTCATATCGGGTGGAACCATGAGGGGCGTTGAGATGCGGCGGCAAAGCGCCAGACCTACTAAGTTTACCGTCCCGTCGGTCGCCTGACCCCGCTTATCATTGAGTGTTGGGGCACTATTGCCAGCGTCGCGGAGATCTCTCCCATGTCTTCTGTTTCCATCATCCCGGTCATCCTCTGTGGCGGATCGGGAACTCGCCTCTGGCCGCTCTCACGCAAGAGTTTTCCCAAGCAGTTTGTACCGCTTGTCGGTGACCAGAGCCTGCTCGAGCTCACGCTGCGGCGCGTGGCTTGCCTGGGGGAGCAGGTGCTGATGGTGGCGGCCGATGAGCACCGTTTCATGGTGCTGGAAGCGCTGGAAGCAGCCGGCGTGGCGGGGGCCATGCTGCTCGAGCCCGTGGCGCGCAACACCGCAGCGGCGATGGCGCTCGCCGCGCTTTTCCTTCGCGCGGGTGGCCAGTCGGATGCGCTCATGCTGTTCTGTCCGTCGGACCATCACATCCCAGATGCTGCAGCGTTCGCGGTCACGGTGGCTGATGGGGTGGCTGCGGCGCAGTCGGGTGCCATCGTGACGTTTGGTGTCATGCCAAGTTTCCCCAGTACAGCCTATGGCTACATCCGGCAGGGGGCCCCGCGGGCGGACGGCAGCCGGCAGGTAGAGCGTTTCATCGAAAAGCCCAATGCCGCGCGGGCCGGCGAACTGCTGCTGGAGGGTAACGTGCTCTGGAACGCGGGCATCTTTCTCGCGCGGGCGGGTACCCTGATCGAAGCGCTCGAACGGCATGCCGCGGATATCGTCACGCAGGTCGCGCGCGCGCTCGACGGCGCGCATCGCGACGCGCTGCCTGCCCGGGGACCGGGCGGACAGGTGCCTCTGGTCCGCCCTGCGGTCGAGCTTTTCTCGGCCACGCGGTCCCAGAGCATCGACTATGCGGTCATGGAAAAACACGACCAGGTAGCCGTCGTGCCTTTTGCCGGGCAGTGGAGCGACGTGGGCAGCTGGAACGCGGTAGCTGATCTCATGACGCCCGACCCGCAGTCGAACCGGCTGCAGGGTCAGGGCATGGTGCACGAGGCACACAATACCTTTGTTCACGCGCCGCACCGGCCGGTGGTGGCCCTGGGCACGCGTGATCTGCTCATCATCGACACACCTGATGCGGTGCTGGTCGCGCACCGCGACTATGCCGAGCAGGTGAAAGACGTGGTCGCCCGGCTCGAGGGACAGCGCTGCGCGCAGGCGGTGAGCCACCGCAAGGTGTCGCGCCCCTGGGGTTGGTATGACAGCGTCGATCAGGGCGAGCGTTTTCAGGTCAAGCGGATCGGGGTCAAGCCCGGTGCGAGCCTGAGCCTTCAGAAGCACCACCATCGCGCCGAGCACTGGAGAGTGGTGAAGGGCACTGCGGAGGTCACGCGCGGCAGCGACACGTTCCTGCTGAGCGAAAACGAGTCCACCTATATTCCGGTGGGCGAAGTTCACCGGCTTCGCAACCCCGGCAAGATTGAGCTCGAAATGATCGAGGTGCAGTCGGGCGGCTATCTGGGCGAAGACGATATCGTGCGGCTAGAGGATACCTACGGCCGGGCTGCCCGCTGAATGTTGGCGGCGGCGACGCAGTCGCGCCGCCTGTCTTCGAGGCTCAACGCGCTGTGATGAGCCGCACCAGTTCGGGCAACATGGCCTGAGGTTCGGTGTTGGTCGCGTGTTGGAGCGAGGCGAGCACAGCCTCGGCCACCGTTCGGTCTGCGCCGGTGTCGGTTGCCATGGTTTCGTAGTAGCCCAGATCCTTGCAGGCGTTCGCGATGCTGAAGCGAAGCGCTCCCACCTCACCCGTCAGCAGGAAGGGCTTGAGGCGCTCGAGTGCAATGCCGCCACCGCCGCCGCGGTCGAGCACGCCAACGAACACGTCAGCCGGCACGCCGGAGCGTTGCGCGCAGGCGGCCGCTTCGGCGATCAGGGTGACCAATCCCAGCGAAACAAAGTTGTGCAGCAGTTTCATGCGATGCCCGGCGCCGACTGGACCCGCGTGAAAGATGGTTTCGGAAAAGCAGGCGAGCACAGGTCGGCAGCGCTGGAGAAGACCCGCGTCACCCCCCACCAGAAGATTGAGCCGGCCCTCGGCTGCCTCCTTGGGCGTGCGGGTCATGGCGGCATCGAGGAAGGTGCCGCCCGCTTGTCCAACAAGGCGGGCTACCCGCTCGGTTGATGAGGGAATGGACGTGGAGAGGTCGATCACCGTGGCCCCCGCGCGCAGCCCAGCGAGCGCGCCACCCGGGCCGGTGAGCGCCGCCTCGACCTGGGGGCTGCCAGTAACGCAGACGAGCAGCACGTCAACCTGCGCTGCAAGCGCCCGAGGGCTGTCATGCGCCTGCGCACCGGCGGCCACCAGGGAATCCGTCGGCTGATTACCGGGATGATTGAGAAAGTGCAGGGCGCAGCGGTGCTTGACCAGATTGGCAGCGATGCCAACGCCCATCATGCCGACGCCGATCAGTCCAACGACAGTAGCCATAGGGTCTCCAGGGAGGAGCGAAGTGGAGCCACCACTCTACCCCCAGCCGATCGCGCAATCGCAGCCTGCGATGGCACGGGGGTTCGTTTTGCAGTAAGGTTCGTCGGGTTTCAAGGAGATCAAACGATGGCCTATGCGGTCACCGATGACGGAGTAAAGCTCTTCTGTGAATCTACCGGAAGCGGTATTCCTGTCCTTTTCATTCACGAGTTTGCCGGCGATTCCGGAAGCTGGGAGCCTCAGGTGCGGCATTTTGGCCGCCGCTATCGCTGCATCACCTACAACGCG
>SYIM01000110.1 GCA_005798775.1 Burkholderiales bacterium | reverse complement strand
GCTCGCGTGTGGCGCCCACGGTGACGCGGAAGTCAGAGGACTCAATGGTGGAGGGCAGCACCGAATGGTGCATCCATTCATATCCCTCGCTGTACGGGTCGAGCTTGCTGCCGAATGGGCGCTTGTCCAGCACCCCTTTTGCGCGCTGATAGACGATCGCCCGCTGCTCACGCGAAAAGGGAACGCGCTCGGTATCGGACTCGATGAAATACTGCCTGATCTCGGGCCGGATTTCCTCAAACATGAATCGGATGTGCCCAATGATCGGGTAATTGCGCAGCACCGCATGTCGGGTCTGCAGGACATCGTGAATGCCCAGAACAGCCAGCATCAGGCAGATAAACGGCACTGCGCCGTGCAGCCAGCCGCCCGCATAAGCGCCCGCCGAGGCAAACAGTGCCAGTAACGCCACGCCCAACGCCCAGTACCGCTGCAGGTTTGCCATGGAAGCTCCTTGCGCTTAAGTAACCCAGTCTGCCCTGAGCGGGGGGGGAACTCAAGCCCCCGGCGCATGCTGCCCGCACTGTTGGAGGGTTTCATCCCGCACGGCTTGCGAACACGCCGTATCATCAGGCTTATGATGCAGAGCCAGCCAATCGTCAACGGGCCGGATCGGGTAGGCCAGAGCGCCGCAGGCCCGTGCGCGCAGGCCGCAACGCGCCTCAGGCGCGGTCTGCTGATTGCGTTTCTGACCCTGGTACAGGTAGCGCCCGCAACAAGCGCGCCCGGGGGCCATGGACATGTACACGGGCAGGCGCGGCTCGATCTCATGCTCGAGGGCGCTCGGCTCACCATCGAGGCCGAGCTGCCGATGGAAACCCTCACTGGCTTTGAGCGAGCGCCACGCAACGACGACGAGCGGGCGCGCCTGCAGCGCGCACTCGAGGCGCTGCGCGCAAGCGGCGTTTTTCGCCCGACGCCAGATGCCGGCTGCAGGCCCGCCTCGCAGGCGCTTCGCTGGTCGGGCTCCGCCGAACCAGCTACCGCCGCGAGCGGACTACCCAGCGATGACACGCATCTCGATCTTCTCGTGACCCATGCGTTTGACTGCGAGCGCCCGGCACGTCTGGCTTTGATCGAGATCGGCCTTTTCGATATTTTCAGCCGGCTGCGCCGTATCGAAGCGCGCTTCGCAGGGCCGGGCGGCACTCAGGCGCGCACCTTGCAGCGCAACCGCAAGGTGCTCGAGCTCGCTCGCTGATTGCGCCGCGCCCGGTCTGCCATCCGAACCTAAAGCGCACCACATGCCGACTGGCTCCGACAACCCGTTAGTCCGATCTGCCGGCCCTGCGATCGTCGAGGTGAGCGATCTGGTCTTCCGTTACCGGGGACAGACCCGCGACGCGCTGGCCCTGAACCATCTGAGGGTCGGCGCGGGCGAACGCCTGTTCGTTCATGGACCGAGCGGGGGCGGTAAAAGCACGCTCATGTCGTTACTCGCCGGCGTGCTGATCGCGCAGCAGGCAAGGGTGCTGCTCCTTGGCACTGACTGGCGCTCGCTCGGCAGCTCGGCGCGCGATCGCCGGCGCGGCGATCACGTCGGCTACCTGTTTCAGCAGTTCAACCTTCTCACCTGGCTGCCGGTACTCGATAACGTATGCCTGCCCTGCCGGTTTTCTGCCCGGCGCGCGGCGCGCGCGGCCTCGCGCTCGGGGTCGGTCGAGCGCGACGCGCACAGCTGGCTCGCTGCATTTGACCTTGCCCCGGACCTCTGGGAACAACCCGCAGGCGCGCTGTCCGTGGGCGAACAGCAACGCGTTGCAGCGGCGCGGGCCCTGATCGGTGCGCCCGAGTTGCTGCTCGCCGATGAACCCACCTCCGCACTTGATACCGACCGGCGAGACGAATTCATGGCACGGCTTCTGGCGGCCTGTCAGGAGGCGGGCAGTGCCCTGGTGTTCGTGAGCCACGACCGCTCGCTCGAGCCACGTTTCGATTGCAGCCTGGCACTGGGCACGCACACCGATCCCGGTCGCGCCCGCTCATCGTTTGTGAGCCGATCGGCCGAGGCCCACTCGCCCGCCGGAACGTCATCATGAAGGCCATGATCACGCTGGCTACAAAAAGCGCCTGGGCCCGCCGCTTCACGCTCGCCCTCACCATCATCGCCGTTTCGCTCTCCACCTTGCTGCTCCTCGCGACCGAACGGCTTCGCCACGATATCCGCAAGAGTTTCTCGCAGGCCCTTTCAGGCACTGACCTGATCGTGGGTGCACGCGGCAGCCCCGTCCAGATCCTGCTTCATACCGTGTTTCATCTTGGCTCGCCCACCCAGCCGGTGACCCTAAAACGAATCGAGGCGATCGGCGAGCTGCCCCAAGTCGCCTGGGTGGTGCCGATCGCGCTAGGCGATACCTTTCGCGGTTTTCCGGTGATCGCTACCGATGAACGCTTCTTGCGCCATGTGCGGGTCGGCGATCGCCAGCCCCTCATCCTGGCGCAGGGCCGTGAGCATGGTCGTCATACCGAGGCGGTGATTGGCGCGCAGGTCGCCCGGCGACTAGGCCTCGTTGCCGGTGCCCGGATCACGCTCAGTCACGGCAGCGGCCCGCTGGCCGAGGGCTCGCATGACGATCAGCCCTTCACCATCACCGGTGTCCTCGCACCGTCTGGCTCGCCGGTCGATCGCGCGGTGCTGATCAGCCTCGAGTCAATGCACGCGCTTCACGCGGGCTGGGTGGCAGGCGTACGGCCGGCCCGCGGGGCGCAGCCCTTGGCTGACCCGGATACGCGCCCCGCTTCGGTGTCGGCGGCTCTGGTGGGGTTGCGTGCGCGAAGCACGGTCTTTGTCGTGCAGCGCCGGCTGCAGACCGAAGCCGGCGAGCCGCTCACCGCAGTATTGCCGGGGGTCACGCTCGATGAATTATGGAAAGCGCTGGGTGTGGGTGAAAACGCGCTTC
Organism: Burkholderiales bacterium; assembly: GCA_005798775.1. Classification (GTDB taxonomy): domain Bacteria; phylum Pseudomonadota; class Gammaproteobacteria; order Burkholderiales; family Burkholderiaceae_E; genus SYIM01. The sequence goes on along the minus strand of SYIM01000110.1, from coordinate 1,788 downwards.
GTCTGATGAGCGCGCTGGTGGCGCTTGCCAGCCTGGCGGGCCTGGTCTCCGTGATTCTGGCGGGACTTGACGCCAGACGGCGCGAACTCGCCATCCTGCGCTCCGTGGGCGCGAGCCCGCGCACACTCATCGTGCTGCTGCTTACCGAAGGCACGCTCGCTTGTCTTAGCGGCATTGCGCTAGGGGTGGCGGCCGGGGCGTTTCTCACCCTGTTCGCCGTATCGCCGCTACAGGCGCAGTTCGGCATCGCGCTCGGCACGGATTTTCTGCGCGGCGGGGAGTGGCTGTTGCTTGCAGCGGTGCTCGCGACCGGTATCCTCGCAAGTCTGCTGCCCGCTTTACGCGCGTGGCGATTGTCGCTTGCCGACGGACTGTCCCCGCGATCCTGATTGGTCAACCTGCACCCCACCATGACCCTTCGGCCCTTGCTGCACGCTGTGTTCCTTGTGGTCGCAGCCGTCTGCATGGGAGCGGCCCCCGACGGAGGCTGGGCGCAACCGAGCGGCGCGCCCGCCTCGCAGCCGCCTGCAACGCGTGGCGGTGCCACCCCCCGTCCCGCTGAACCCGTCAAGCTTCCGGGTCGCCTGATCGGCGCAGGCGTGCGTGAAATCGGCTGGGACGATCTCATGCCCGAAGATTGGGACCCGCTCAAGCTTCTGGAAGGTCGGGGGCTGGAGGCGATCAGTGATAGCGATCCGCGCAGCGAAGCACTGATGCGCGAAATCCGAGAACAATGGGATCAGGCGCCCACGCGCGGCGAGCTCGAGGGCCTTCGGATCCGGATTCCGGGTTATGTGGTGCCCCTTGATATGCTCGGCGGCAATATCCGAGAGTTTTTGCTGGTGCCCTATATGGGCGCATGCATCCACACACCGCCTCCGCCCGCCAATCAGATCATCCAGGTGGTGTCGGCGCGGCGTCAGGCGCTGCAAACCATGGATGCGGTATGGGTCGTTGGCACGCTCAAGGTTGGTCGCAGCGACACTCGCATGGGCGTGAGCGGCTACGTGCTCGATGCCACGCGCATCGAGCCGTACCGCGGACCATCACACTGACGCCTGGGCGCGCCTGGGCGCACGTACATCGGGTCAGTGATTGTCGCGTGGCAGGCCGCGGGTGACCGCAATTCGCTGATAGCTCACCGCAAAATCCAGGCAGGCGCCATCGGAGAGCTGCGTGACATGGCGGCGCTGCAGTTCCTGCCAGGGCGTCTGGCTTGCCGGATAACTGGGTGTCCAGGCAGCGCGGCGGCGCGCGTACTCGTCTTCGGTCACCAGCATATCGGCGCGCCGGCGGGCAAGATCGATCCGCACCCGGTCGCCAGTCTGAAGAAATGCAAGCCCGCCCCCTACCGCTGATTCTGGCGACGCGTTCAGGATCGATGGGCTCGCTGAGGTACCCGACTGTCGGCCATCGCCCACGCAGGGAAGAAGCGTAATGCCCTGTCGGACCAGTGAATCAGGCGGCAGCATGTTCACCACTTCCGCCGCCCCCGGGTATCCGACTGGCCCGGTGCCGCGAATGAACAGGATGCAGTCGGCATCGATCGCGAGCGCCGGGTCATTGATGCGCTCGTGATAGTCCTCGGGTCCCTCAAAGACGATCGCGCGGCCCTCAAAAGCCTGGGGGTCAGCAGGATTCTCGAGATAGCGACTGCGGAACTCGCGCGTGATCACCGAGGTTTTCATCACGGCTGAGTCGAACAGGTTGCCCGACAGCACCGCAAAGCCCGCTTGGCTCAGCATCGGCGCGGTATAGGATCGGATCACACGGCGGTCACTCGCTTCG
>SYIM01000109.1 GCA_005798775.1 Burkholderiales bacterium | reverse complement strand
TCAACCAACACCGGGTGCGCTTCGGCCAGCACCGGCATCGACATGGCCATCTGCTGCTGGTTTGCGCACCACATTCGCTGAGTGTTGATGACAGCCTTGGGCAGCTTGGTTGAGCCGCTGGTGAAGAGGAATTTGACGATCGTATCGGGGCCGGTGGCGGCGATGGCCTGATCGACCGCGGAGGTTGCATCCGTTGTCAGCAGGCTGACCAGCGACGTGACCGGACGCGTGGTGCCAAAGGGCGCGTCAGTGACATCGGGCGCCGCCAGGCGAGCACCAGCGAGCGATTCCTCCAGGCATTTGCCCATGACTACTTCTACATCGGGACCGACCGTGGCGGCAATGGCACCTGTGTAGCGATCGTCCGACGCAAATACCAGCCCGGGCGTGGTGACCGCGAGCACATGCCGAAGTTTTTCAAAATCCCGGCTTACGAGCGAATAGGCTGGCGATACCGGTACAAACGGAACGCCCGCCAGCACGCAACCAAGCGCTACGAGCGCGTGCTCGAAGCTGTTCTCGGACAGGACCACCACTGGCCGCTCGACGCTCAGCCCGCGATCGATGAGGGCCTGCGCCATCGATCGCGCATTGACCCACGCCTGCCTGAAACCGAGCATTTGCCAGTCACCCGTACCGCCCTCCGCCAGCCGCACCCGGCGTGCGAGGAAGGGCTGATCGGGCGCAACCTGCGCCCAGTGCGCAAAGCGGTCGGTGATACGCCAGGGAAAGTCAGTCAGGTCGGCCTCGGCCCGCACGTAGCGCACTCCGGGAGCGCCCTCGCGCACGCTGATGCGCGTGATGCCGAACCGCAGGGGCCGAAAAGGGGTACGAGTCATGGATTACTCCTCGAATCCTTAGCGGGCACATTTCGCACGGGGCAGCCTTTAAGACCACGCAAGGCCTCGAAGGCGAGAAAATCTCGGTCTTTGGGCAGAAGAGCGTAATCGCGCTCGATACAGAACGTGGCAAGAAGAACATCGGGCGCGCTTCGGATGGTGTGTCCCGCTGACTGGTGTGCTCGGCGGTGCTGGGCAGCAGCCAACGCGAGCGCCTGTCCATCTGTGGATTCGATATCGAAACCTGCCATCGATGCATGGGCGCGGCGGAAATCGCCTTCGCGGCGAAATCTCCGCAAGGCATTGAGCACTACCAACATGTATTGTACTCAAAAAAGAACTGCCGTCAGGCAGCATTACCATGCCGGATTGTCCATTTGACTGCCCGCCGCGATGAATCACGCCGACCTTGTTGCAATCGACATTCACACCCACGCTGAGGTGAGCTGCCGCAACCCGTTTGACGCCGATGGCGAGGAATACGACCGCGCGGCCGATAGATATTTCGGCAGTACGCACCGCCCCACCATCGCTGAAACCGTGGCCTACTACCGCGAGCGCAAGATCGGTCTGGTGATGTTCACCTTTGATAGTGAGTCGCAACTAGGCCGGCGGCGTATTCCGAATGAGGAAATCGCCGAGGCCGCGCGCGCCAACGCCGACATGATGATCGCCTTTGCGAGCATCGATCCACATAAGGGAAAGATGGGCGCACGCGAGGCCGAGCGGCTGATTCGAGAACAGGGCATACGGGGCTTCAAGTTTCACCCCACGGGCAGGGCTTTCATCCCTACGACCGCATGGCCTGGCCGATCTATGAAGTCATCAACGCGCATCGCCTGCCCGCCATCTTTCATACGGGCCACAGTGGTATCGGTAGCGGCATGCGCTGCGGCGGCGGGCTGCGGCTCGCACTCAGCAACCCCATGCATCTGGATGAGGTTGCCATCGATTTTCCCGACATGCAGATCGTCATGGCCCACCCCAGCTGGCCCTGGCAGGACGAGGCGCTGAGCGCGGCCATGCACAAGCCCAATGTCTGGATCGACCTCTCAGGCTGGAGCCCGAAATATTTTCCCAAGCAACTGATTCAATACGCCAACTCGCTGCTGAAAGACCGCGTGCTGTTCGGTAGCGACTTTCCGCTCATCACGCCTGAGCGCTGGATGAAAGACGCCGACGTGGCAGGCTTCAAGCCCGAAGTGATGTCTGGCATTCTGAAGGATAACGCGGTCCGCCTCTTGGGCCTGGGAGCAATCTGATGAGTAAACCTAATCGCGTACCCGTGCACTGGCGAAATGCCTCGCTTGCGCTCGCCTTCGACATCATCCTCGGCTGGTGCATTATTCTTCTCATCGACGACCCAGCGTCGTTCTGGAAGCTCCCCACCATTGTGCTCGCGCTCTGGTTCGTGCCGTGGCTGTTTCGCATTAAGGCAGGGCTCTACTACGCCTTCAATTACTTCTTCAATGAACGCGCGCTGGTGGTGCAGCAAATCGCCCAGGAACTTGCGGCCAATGGCTACCCCTGCCCTGACGCGCGCTATGACCTTGCTCAGGACTACTTCGCCGAAGTTGCCACGAGCGCAGAGGCAAGCATCGACGCTCGGGTATCGGCCGCGAAATACCTGGGCGCCGATGCGGCGTGGGGGCAGTCACAACAGATGCTCACCCGCTGGCTCTTCAATCGTGCAGCGCTGGAGGTGATTGCCGGCTACCGCAAGACGTTTGAGCCGGATACGGCGGGCTGATCCGATTCGCATGCGCAGCACGGCCATATCACGCGGTCTTCAGCCCAGCACAATCCCTGCATCGCGCACCAGCCTGTCCCAGCGTTCAATCTCTTCGGCAATATCGCGGGCTAGTGCAGCTGCGCCCCGCTGTCGCGCCACCGCACCTTGTTTGCTGAGCCCCTGACCGACCTCGGGATCACCGATCGCAGACGTCACCTCGTGCTCGAGCCGGGCAAGCACCGGCGCAGGGGTGCCAGCAGGCGCCAACACGAAGAGCCGCGGTGACGCGTCGAAGCCAGGCAACCAGTCGGCCACGCGTCGCCAGTCTTCGGCGCCCGCGAATGGTTCGGGGCTGGTGAGGCCCAGCACCCGCATGCGGCCCGCCTTCACATGCCCGAGCGCCGCGGCCGCACTCAACACTGCCAGGGGAAGCTGACCACCCAGCAGATCGGGAACAATCTGCGCAGCCCCCCGGTATGGCACATGGTTCAGGCGGATGGAGGCTCTCACCTGCAGCAGTTCCATAGCGAGATGATGGACAGTTCCAATGCCCGAGGTGGCGTAGCCGAGCGTCTCGCCACGCTTGGCCGCCGCGGCCATGTCTTCCAGCGATCGAAGTGGCGAATCAGCGCGAACGGTGATCGCGAGCGGCGCAGTGGCCACGGCACCGACCGCGGTAAAACTGGTGCGGGCATCGAGACCTGCCTTCTGCATGGTCCGGGCTGCGATCAGAAGCGATGAATCCGCGAGCATCAGCGTGTAACCATCAGCGGGCGCCTCGGCCAGTACCCCGGCAGCAATGGTGCTGCTTGCTCCCGGGCGGTTCTCCACCACCACGTTCTGACCGAGCTGTGTGGCGAGGCGCCCCGCCACATTGCGCGCAATCGCATCGGCGCCGCCCCCAGCGGAAAAACCGACCAGGAGTCTGAGCGGGCGCGACGGAAAGCTGCCCTGGGCGACGGGGGCGCTCGTCTGTGCGGCCGCCTGTCGCATGGGGAGCGCAGCGCTGGCCGCCGAGGCGGCAGAAACAATCATGAGCGTTCGTCGTTGTCTGGCAAACAGAGGTGTCATGGTTGAGGCTTCCTTCGGTTTCTCACGAGATGTCAGGACATGCGGCGCAACACGCGTCCGGGATATTGATGGGCCGCTCGTCCCTCGCGCCAGACGATCGTACCGTTCACCACTACGGTATCGATGCCCTGGGCGCGCTGAAGGGGCTGCTCATAGGTCGATCCCGCATCAATCCTGTCGGGATCGAAGAGCGCCAGGTCGGCGTATGCACCCTCGGCGATCACCCCGCGATCGACCAGGCCGAAATTGCGGGCGCTGAGCGCTGTCATCTTGTGGACGGCACGCTCGATTGAAAAAAGGCCAAGCCCCCGCGCATAGTGCCCGAGCACACGCGGAAAGGTTCCCCAGAGGCGGGGGTGAGGCGCATCGTCGTGGGGCAGGCCGTCAGAGCCGATCATCGTGGGGTCGAAAGCGAGAATGCGCTTGACGTCATCCTCGTGCATCCGGAAATAGATGGCACCTGCAGGCAGCAGCCGGGCGATGGCCTCATCCTGTGAGACGCCCAGCTCGGCTGCGATCGCAGCCAGCTCCCGGCCCGCGTGCTGCGGCATGCCGCGTGACCAGGTGACCAGTACGCGCTCGGACGTGGCTGCGCGATCGGCGGACAGAATGGTTGACCCCGCGGCGTAGGGATAGCAGTCAAGGCAAACCGTCTGGCGCGACATCGCGCGTTCAATGATGGCGAGCGTCTCGGCTGAGCGACCGTAATTGGCTCGACCAATAAGCTTGTGATGCGAGATCACAACCGGAATATCGAGTTCACGCCCCACGCGGAAGGTTTCTTCCAGCGAATCGGTGATCCGGTCTCCCTCACAGCGCATATGCGTGCAATAAATACCGCGATGATGGGAAAGCGGCCGGCAGATTTCGATCACTTCTTCCGCAGGCGCGCTGATGGCAGGTTCGTAGAAGAGCCCGGTTGATACGCCGATTGCGCCGGCCGCCAGCGACTCATCAACCAATGCGCGCATGGCGCTGATTTCCGCCGGTTCCGCGGGCCGGTCGGTGCGTGCCATGGTTGCGAGCCTGAGCGTCGTGTGACCCACCAGGAGCGCGCAGTTGGTGGCGGCTGGCGCAACCTCAAGCGCCTGCACATAGGCTGCGAAGTCACGAAACCGGAACCAGTCTCCGGCATCGTCCAGAAGGTTCAGGGGCGGCGTGACACCGTGCGAAAAAGGTGCCGGCAGTGGCGCAAGCGAAATCCCGCAGTTACCGGCCACGACAGTGGTGACCCCCTGGCTGACCTTGGGCGCCATACTTCGGTCGGACAGCAGCAGCCGGTCATCATGCGTGTGCACATCGATGAAGCCTGGCGCTGCCACGCGCCCGCCCAGATCAATCTCGGTCGCCGCCGTCGCTCCCGCCAGATCACCCACCCGCTCAATACGGTCAGCGCGAATACCAATATCGGCAGAAAACCGCGCCGCACCCGTGCCATCGATCACCTGGGCATTACGAATCAACAGATCGAAATGGGCTGACATGGAAGCGTCCTTAAAGAAGCGCGCCGCGCGCGGCCACTGGCCACACGGCTTCGATCCGATCGCCGCGGAAACAGATGATCTCGTCGTACAGGTTGACTGTGGGATCGCAGTGACCGGGAATCAGCATCAGGGCCTCACCCAGAACGGGTGGGCTCGCCTCGGTGCATTCGAGCACACCATGCTCGTCGGAGGCCTTGAGGTAGCGCCAACCAGGATGGTTCCAGACCTTGGGCATCCCGCTATCAACGCTTGAGGCCTTGAGACCCGCATCCACGATGGCGCGCGCGCCGCTCGGGCGACTCATGACCGTGGTTCTCACGAAGAGTGCGTGTTCAAAACCCAGGTCATCGGGCGCGGGCTGGTTATCGGCGTAGTCACGATCCATGAACACGTAGGAGCCTGCCTGTACTTCGTTGTAGATGCCTGAATCGCGCTCAAGCAGAAAGGTACCGGTGCCCGCCCCCGTAATGGTCTCGCACGCAAGGCCTCGCGCGAGCACTGCATCGCGGCTCACCTTCGCGCAGTCCGTCGCAAAACCGATGGCTGCACTACGCTCCGCCGCGCTCCGCTTGTGCTGCGCCGGACCGTGGTAGACGTGAAGCCCGGCAAATCGCAGCGATGCAAAACCTGCGATCAGTGCCGCGAGTTCGGCGGTAGGTTCGCCCGGTGGAACACCACAACGCCGCCCCACGTCTACCTCCACATATACGTCAATTACCGCGCCAGCCGTCGCTGCAATCTGCGCAAGATCGCAAACCGGGGCAGCCGCATCGGCAAGCACACCGATGCGCGCCCGCGACGCGAGGGCAACCAGACGCGCGAGTTTGCCAGCGCCCACCACCTCGTTGGTGATCAGTACGTCACGTATCCCTGCTTCGACGAAAACTGCGGCCTCGCTCACTTTCTGACAGCAGATCCCCACTGCACCGAGCGCCACCTGCCGCAGTGCGATCTTGGGCGTCTTGTGACTCTTTGCGTGCGCGCGCAGCCGCACACCGTGGCCTGCAAGCGCGTTGGCCATACGCTCCAGATTGCGCTCGAACGCGTCGAGGTCGAGCAGCAGCGCGGGTGTATCAACATCAGTCAGGCGATCGCCTGGTCGGGCAGCACTCCAGGGGGACATCGGATTCCTTAGTGGATAGGTCTGACAGCTGTGGGAGGATGGTATGCAAATCGGGCCGCGGGGGAAAGCGTGGCCTGCATCAAAGCGTAACCGCCTTCCAGTCAGGGCAAGTGCCCGCTTGCGTGTTTGTCGTATAGTGCCTGCGACTTCAACGCCGCCATGCCTGCACCCTCCCCCATCCCTCGCAAGCGCCACCGCAGCGCCACCACCCTCATCGTACTGCTGCTCGTGTCGGGTATTGCGGGATGGTTTGGCTGGCAACAGTGGCTGGTAGGTTGGTCGCCCTTGACGGAAAAGCCCTCGAGTGAGCCCGAGGGGCCGCCAGGGCAGCAAACCGCTGGCAGTGCAGGCGGGCCAGGCGGTGCTGCGGGGCCGGGGGGTGCTGCTCGGCCGGGCGGACCGGGAGGCGCAGCGCGCTGGGGCGGCGGCAATCGCGCCATGCCAGTGTCGGCCGGTGCGGTCGACCGCCGCGACCTGCGCGTCATTCAACCGGCACTCGGCACCATCCTCGCCCTCAACACCGCAGTCGTCCGCGCGCGCGTCGAAGGCGAACTGCGCGCCATTCACTTCACCGAAGGTCAGCAGGTCCGCGCCGGTCAGTTACTGGCCGAAATCGATCCCCGCCTTTACGAAGTTCAGCTCGCCCAGGCGGAGGGGCAACTCGAGCGCGACCAAGCGCAGCTCGCCAACGCGCAGATCGATCTCGCGCGCTACCGTGATCTGGCTGCGCGCGACTCCATTGCCCGGCAGCAGGTCGACACCCAGGAGGCGCTGGTCAAGCAACTGGGCGGCACCATCCGAATCAACCAGGCTGCGGTCGATAACGCGCGACTACTACTTTCCTACACCCGTGTGAGCGCCCCAATCAGCGGGCAGGTGGGTCTGCGTCAGGTTGACCTCGGTAACGTGGTGCGCGCCTCAGACCCCCAGGGGCTCATCACCATCACCCAGACACAGCCGATCAGCGTGATCTTCTCCCTTCCGGAGGCAGCCCTGCCCAGGCTTCGCGCGGGCATGCAGGGCGCTGCACGTCCAACCGTTGAGGTCTGGGACCGGGACGGCCGCACGCGGCTGGCAATGGGTGCGGTGAGCAGCCTCGACAACGCCATCGATCCAGCCACCGGCACGATCCGCGTCAAAGCACAGTTCGATAACCGCGACGGAGCGCTCTATCCAAACCAGTTCGTCAATATTCGCCTGCACCTTGACACGCTGGCCGGCGCGACGCTGGTGCCCAGCAACTCAGTGCAACGCGGTGCGAGCGGCAGCTTCGTCTACCGAATCAGCGACACCGGCTCGGTGTCGGTGCGTCCCATCGAAGTGCTGGCCGTGGAAGGCGACTGGACCGGTATTCGCGGCGATCTTTCTCCCGGCGATCGGGTGGTTACCGACGGTGCTGATCGTCTGCGCGAAGGAGCGCAGGTGGAGGTGATCGCACCCGCTCGTGGACGTCTTGGTGCGGCGCCAACGCCAGGTGCGCCACCCACATCGACGACGGGTGTGCGACCAGGCGCAGCTCCTTCCTCGGGGTCAGCATCGCCACCGGGCACCGCCCCAGCCTCCGCCGGGGGGCCAGCGTCCGACCGCCCACCCTGGCTCGACCGCCTGCCCCCCGAGCAGCAGGAGCGCTTCATGAAAATGAGCCCCGACGAGCGGCAGGCCTTTATCGAACAGATGCGCGAGCGACGTCGCCAGCAGCAGGGCGGCTGAGCGCCTGCCAACGCCCCCCATGAATCTGTCGCGCCTGTTCATTCTGCGGCCGGTGGCGACTACGCTGCTGATGGTGGCCGTGCTGATCGCCGGTGCGCTGGCCTGGCGGATGCTGCCAGTCTCGGCGTTACCTGAGGTCGATTTCCCCACCATCCAGGTCACCACGCTTCATCCTGGCGCCGGCCCCGATGTGATGACCTCGTCGGTCACCGCACCCCTCGAGCGTCAGTTCGGTCAGATGCCAGGACTCGCACAGATGTCCTCGATCAGTTCGGGCGGGGCCTCGGTAATCACGCTCAGGTTCCTGCTCAACCTGCCCCTAGAAGTGGCCGAGCAGCAGGTGCAGGCAGCGATCAACGCCGCGAGCAATCTGCTCCCTGCCGACCTGCCTATGCCGCCGATTTACCGCAAGTTCAATCCGGCCGACGCGCCCATTCTGACGCTTGCGCTCAGCTCACCGTCCCTTGCGCCCATCCGCCTGAATGATTTGGTGGAAAACCGGCTTGCGCCCAAGATCTCGCAGGTGGCAGGGGTCGGCGTGGTATCGATTTCCGGGGGCCTGCGACCGGCCATTCGCATCCAGATCAATCCGAATGCGCTGGCAGCGGCCAAGCTGTCCTCGGATGATATTCGTACTGCGATTACGGCGGCCAATGTCAACCAGCCCAAAGGCAGCTTTGACGGCCCTGCGCGGGCATCCACTATCGACGCAAACGATCAGATTCGTTCCGCGCCCGAGTACGCACGACTGATCCTCGCCTGGCGAAACGGTAACGCGCTTCGGCTGGGCGACGTTGCCGATGTGGTAGAAGATGCAGAAAACATCCGACTGGCAGCGTGGGCCGACCGCACCCCGGCAGTAATTCTCAACATTCATCGCCAGCCGGGCGCAAACGTGATCGAGACCGTTGACCGGGTGCGTGCGCTTCTGCCCAGACTGCAATCCACGCTGCCCGCTTCCACCGATCTGCGGATTCTCACCGACCGAACCGTCACGATTCGCGCTTCGGTGCGCGACACGCAGGGCGAGTTGCTGCTTGCAGTCGGGCTGGTGGTCGCCGTGATCTTCGTTTTCCTCCGAAGTGCGACTGCCACCATGATCCCGAGCGTGGCGGTGC
>SYIM01000108.1 GCA_005798775.1 Burkholderiales bacterium | reverse complement strand
GGCGATTCGCGAAGGCCGGCAGTGCGCGCGTGCGGTTGATATGTTCCTGACCGGTCACTCAGAACTGCCGCGCTAGGCGCACGTTGTCGCCGCCTCGTGCGCTGTCTTCACCGGGTCGCGGGCGCGAGATGACAGACGGGCGGATGCTCTGGCTTGATGCAATCCGGGTGGTTGCCGCGCAGCTGATCGTGCTGCACCACCTGTCCATCTATGGACCGGTCGCGCAGGCGGTGCGCGCGGTGGCGCCGGGAGTCATTGACTGGCTCGACGACTATGGCCGGGTCGCGGTGCAGGTGTTCCTGGTGATAGGCGGGTTTCTCTTCAGTCGTTCGCATTTCTCGCGCAGCGCCGCTGACCTCAGTGCGGTCGCGCGAGCGCTTATGCGTCGCTGGCAGCGGCTGTTCCTGCCGTTTTATGTGGCGTTGCTGTTCGCGCTCCTTGCGTCGATACCGGGACAGGCGTGGATTGGCGCTGGTTGGGTGCCGCAATGGCCCGATCTACGCACCGTGCTCGCGCATCTCACTGGACTCTTTGACTACCTGGGGATCGATGCGCTCAGCGCCGGCGCCTGGTACGTTTCCATCGACTTTCAGCTTCACGCGGTGGCGCTGGGGCTGGCGTGGCTTGCGGCCGGGAGTACGTCGGCCCCGGCTGCGCAACAGCGCGTGTTTATGCTGCTGGTCGTGCTGGGCGCTGGCGTTTCGCTCCTGTGGGTCAATCGCGTCGCTGACTGGGACTTTCAGCCGTTCTATTTCTTCGGAAGCTTCGCGCTCGGCGTAGCGGCAGGGGGTGTCGCGCGCGGCGCCGCGCGCGACAAACGGTTGGCTGCGCTGGCTATTTTGCTCCTCGCGATCGGGGCGCTGGCGATCGACTGGCGGCTTCGGATCGCTGTTGCGCTCGCCTGCGCGCTGGTTCTGGTGGCTGGCGTGAGGGGTTCGGGCGCAGCGTTCGACAGCTGGTTGACAGGCGGGCTGTCACCGCTGCGGAGGCTTGCGTGTCATTCGATTGCGGTGCTTGGCAACATCAGTTACGCGCTGTTCCTGGTTCATTTTTCGGTCTGCGTGATGGTCAATGCAGTGTTTGTGCGCTTCACTGACCAGTCACCCGCTGTCGCGATCGTCTGTTTCTTCGCTGCGTGGGCAGGTAGTCTGCCGATTGCGGTTGCGCTGCACCGATGGGTTGAACAACCACTTGCCAAACGGAGGCAATCTGATGGCTGATTCCACGCTGGCTGATCTGACCGCCGCCGAGCTCGCCGAACAGTTTTCGCGGCGCGAGCTCTCGCCGGAGGAAGTGACCCGCGCGGTGCTCGAGCGGATCGAAGCGTGCGAACCTCGGCTGAACGCGATGTATCGGATTGCACGCGAGTCTGCCCTCGATGCAGCGCGCGAATCGGCGCAGCGCTGGCAGGCAGGCGCACCACGTTCGGCGGCCGACGGTATTCCTGTCACGGTCAAGGAGAACCTGTATTCAATCGGTGACCCGGCGCCGATTGGTACCGCAGCGGGCAGCCTCGCACCGCGCCGAGCGGAGGCGCCGCCGGTCGCGCGGCTTCGTGAAGCAGGCTGCGTCATCGTCGGAAAGACCACCATGCCCGATTTCGGCATGCTTTCCTCGGGCCTTTCCTCAATCCATGGCGTTACCCGCAACCCGTGGCGCACCGATCTGAACCCGGCGGGTTCGTCATCGGGCGCCGCCGCGGCGGCTGCGGCGGGTTACGGGCCCTGGCACCTGGGTACTGACATCGGCGGCTCGATCCGGCTGCCCGCGTTTCACTGTGGCGTATTCGGGCTCAAGCCCAGCTTGGGCCGGGTCCCCATCAACCCGCCGTTTCTGGGGCGTGTAGCAGGCCCACTGACCCGCACAGTCCGTGATGCGGCGCTGCTCATGAACGTCATTGCGCAGCCCGATGCGCGCGACTTCATGTCCCTGCCCGCCGAGGTCCGTGATCATGCGCAGGATCTGGAGTGCATCGAACTTGCCGGGCTTCGCATCGGCCTGCTTGAGAACATGGGCACCGGGTGGCCTGCCGAGCCCGCGGTGGTTGACACGGTTCGCGATGCGGCGCGTGCGCTCGAGCGGGCTGGCGCGCGGATTGAGCCGATCCAGAGCTTTCTCAGCGCGGAGATGCTTGACGGTATCCAGCAATTTTTCGAGGCGCGTTCGCACAACGATCTGATGGCGCTCGACCCGGCCGCGCGCGCGGCCGTGCTGCCTTTCATTGTTGAATGGGCGACCTGGCGCGCGGCCGTGTTCAGCGGCGCCGATGTGATGCGGGCTTACAACCAGATTCATGCCATGCGAGAGGCGGCGGTGGCGGCAAGCCAGCCGTTCGATTATCTGCTGATGCCAACCGCGCCGATCGCGCGCTACCCGGCCGAGCATGCATGCCCAGGCAACGACCCGCATCGCGCACTCGATCACATCGCTTTCACCGTCGCCTGGAACATGAGCGAGCAGCCTGCGGCGGCGGTCAACTGGCAGTTTGACCGGGAGGGGCTACCGCTTGGCGTTCAGCTGGTCGGTCGCCGGTTTGATGACCAGGCAGTGCTGCGGCTAGCCCGCAGCATCGAGCTGCTGCGGCCCGCGCAGCAGCCCTGGCCGCCTGTTCGATAACCGGTACGCGCTTAGCCAGGCTCGGCGTTGCGGCAGCGGCAAAGCGACATGCTCTTGGAACTCATCACGACTTCGTCGTTCTGATTGAGACATTCCTGCTGTACCAGCAGGATGCCTCGATCGGGTTTGCTCTGCGAGCGCCGTGTTTCGATGACGGCGACCCGGACGCGTAGCGTGTCCCCAGGCCGAACCGGGCGGGTCCAGCGCAGTTCATCGAGCCCGGGCGAGCCCATGCTGGAGGCGGGCGCGAGAAAGTAGTCAACCACCATACGCATCATGATGGCGCCCGTCATCCAGCCGCTTGCGATCAATCCGCCATATAGCGACCCGGCTGCAGCCTGCGGATTGGTATGAAACGGCTGCGGATCATAGCGCTGGGCAAATTCGATGATCTCCTCGGCGCTCACCGTGTGTGACCCGAACTCGTGCACCTCGCCAGGCAGATAGTCTTCGAAGTAGCGGTCTTTTTGGGACATCGGCATCGCAATTCTCCTGGGCTGCCTAAAATAACCCATTTCACACGGCGCGTTGATCAACCGCGTCGATTCTTCAGGGAGTGGTTTCGGGTGGGGTTACGTTCGTACGAACAATCGGGTCACGCGCTTGTGACGGTTCGCCTTGACAAGTGGTTGTGGGCGGCACGGTTCTTCAAGACCCGGGGGCTCGCGCAGCAGGCGATTGAAGCCGGGCGGGTTCTGGTCAACCGGGAACGCGTGAAAGTGGCGCGAGCGCTTCGCCCTGGCGAGGGCGTGACGGTTCGGGTGGGGGACCAGGAACAATGCGTTGAAGTGCTCTTGCTGTCGGAGCAGCGTGGGCCCGCGACGGTGGCCCGGACGCTGTATCGCGAGACGCCTGAATCCCTGGCAAAACGCGAAGTGCTTGCCTTGCAGCGACGACTTGCACCCGAGCCGGCCTGGGCGATCGAACAGGGCAGGCCCACCAAGCGGGACCGGCGGAAAATAGAGCGCTTTCAGGGTGGGGGACATACCGATGAGTGAGCAATCGAGGCGACCGCGCCGGATGCTGCTTCTCCACGGGGGGGCTCTGCTGGGCGCTCTGGCAGGGGGCATTGCGGGCCTGGGTTTGCCCTGCACTGCACTGGCGCAGGGCTCGCCTGCCGCCGTGCGACGGGTGACGGTAAAGGAGGCGGCCCAGCACCTGGCAGCCGATGGCTGGATCCTGATGATGCGCCACGAACAGACCATCCCTGGTGTGGGCGACCCACCCAATTTCCGCCTCGATGACTGCGCCACGCAGCGCAATTTGTCTGCGGCCGGGCGCGCCGGGGCGCGTCGTGCGGGCGAGGCGATGCGGGCAGCGGGTCTGGTGCCTGCGGTGGTTCGCGCCGGCCGCTGGTGCCGTGTGCGAGAGACCGCCGAGCTCGCATTCGGACGCTACGAAACCTGGACAGCGCTTGACTCCTTCTTCGGTCAGTCGGAGCGGGCTGGCGCGCATCGCGAGCGGGTGATCGACTTCGCGCAATCCTACGCCAGCGCAGGCAACGCCATGCTGGTCACCCATCAGGTGAACATCACAGGCGCGCTCGAGGTCTATCCCGATATGGGTGAGGTCATCGCCGCACGGTTTGAGCAGGGGAGCCTGCGCGCGCGGCTACGCTTCATGCCTGGGGCCGATTGATAAGCGTAGCCTTCGATCGGACATGGCGGATGCGGTAGTGATATGCGAGACTCAGCGGGGTGTGGTTCCATGCCGCCAGTCCGGTGAGACCTTGCCCGATGTCAAGAACGCTTCAGACCGATGATCGAGGACAACTTCGCACCGTCGACCAGACGCTGCTGCCGTTCGAGTGGCGCAGCATCACGCTCGCAAGTGCCGAGCACTGCCGCGAGGCAATCGTCTCGATGCGGGTACGCGGCGCACCGCTGATTGGTGCGGTGGGCGCCTATGGGCTTGCGCTCGCGCTTCGCAGCGATCCGTCGGATGCGAGACTGCACGCTGCGTATGCCTGGCTTCTGTCTGCTCGACCCACGGCGGTCAATCTCGCCTGGGCGCTTGATCAGGTGCGTGCACGGGTGGCCGAGCTCGCGCCAGGCGAGCGCGCTGCAGCGGCCTGGCAGGAGGCCGGACGGCTGTGTGACGACGACGCACACTGCAACTATCGCATCGGCGAGTGGGGCGCACCGCGCCTGCGCGCGTCGGCGCGGGGCGAAGTGTCCGGCACACGACCGCTTCAGGTGCTCACGCACTGCAATGCTGGCCGGCTTGCCACAGTCGACCACGGCACAGCGCTCGCGCCGATCTATGCGCTCGCCGCGGCCGGTGTTCCGATTCATGTCTGGGTCGATGAAACGCGCCCGCGTAATCAGGGTGCATCGCTCACCGCATGGGAGCTTGCGCAGGCCGGGGTTGCGCACACTGTGAGTGCCGACAACGCCGGCGGACTTCTCATGATGCGTGGCGAAGTCGATGCGGTGATTACCGGCTGTGATCGGGTGGCGGCCAACGGTGACGTGGCAAACAAGATCGG
>SYIM01000107.1 GCA_005798775.1 Burkholderiales bacterium | reverse complement strand
GCTTGCCAGTCCCCGCAGCCATCTCGGTAGCCAGTTCTACCAGAGTAGCTTCAGCCGCGTCACGGAAGCGTCGTGCGAGGGGTGCCAGCCCGTTGCGTTCGCGAAACCGTGCTTCGTCGTAGAGGTCGCAGCCACGCCGTGCTGCGTCCACCAGATTGCGTTGCCCTGTGCTGACTCGCTGCCACGCACCGCCCAGCAATCGGTATCGGCACTGCCAGACGCCACTATCGGGCCGTTTGTACAGCACGACATCGCCATCTCTGTAGAAGTGGATGGGTGCCGCGACCGCTGCGAGCACAGCGGTGGCGGTGTCGGGGTCAGGTTTTTTAAGGTGAGAGGGCTGGGGCCACGAGATTTGTGTCTGCTTGATGTCTGTGGTCACAGCGGTGCAGGCTGCAGGGCGCTGACAAAGCCGTGCCCGAGCATCGCAAGGTGTGCGACGCTGGAATGCCGTGTGTCAGTGTGTGGCCGAGCCCAGCCGAATTCGCAATGGCCGGCAGGGTGGCGATAGGGTGGTGGCCAAGGCGTGCGGTGCAGCCCGCGGTCATCTCTGATGTTGCCCTGAATGGACGACCCGGCGCGAGTGCCAGTTACCGTGACTATTGTCGGCAGGTCGGCCAGTACCCTCCGCTGGGCGATCGGGACGCGCACGCGGCCTGGGTCCGATCGGTGATCGAGGCCTTCGACCGTTTTAGGGTGCTATGCGCGATCCGCGCGGGACCCTGGGGCGTCACAGGCATCAATCAGGCGATCGAGCGGGCGCTCGGTGATGCGGGCCTGCTCAAGACTAGCGCCGCGGGCTGGTATGCGGGTCGGCCCGTGATGGTCACGCGTAACGACCGAACGCTGGGTGTCTTCAACGGCGACGTCGGTATGACCCTGCCTGCTCACGACACGGCAGAGCGGCTGAAAGTCTATTTCCTGGATGGCGATCAGCTGCGCGCCGTGTCGGTCACGCGGCTTCCCCGGATCGAGACCGCATATGCGATGACCGTGCACAAAAGCCAGGGGTCGGAGTTCGAGCATGCGGTGCTGGTCCTGCCCGAGCGCGGCGCGAGTCAATTGCTGAGTCGCGAGCTCGTCTATACCGGCATCACCCGCGCGCGGCAGGCCTTGAGCCTGATCGTCGAAAACGAGGCAGCGCTGGAGGCCGCAGTGGAGAGCGGGCGAGGGGCGAAGGGTGAGCTCCGCCCTCGGCCTACCCCGGCAGCAAGGCCAGTGAAAGCCAGGGCACATAGGTGATGATCATCAGCCCGACGATGCGGGTCAGATAGAAGGGATACACCCCGCGCGAGACCTCCTCGACCGGGAGTCTGGCAGTCGCGCTCATCACGAAGACATTCAGCCCGATCGGCGGGGTCAGGGTTGCGATCTCGACATTGGCCACCATGATCACGGCAAAGTGCACCGGGTTGATCCCCAGATGCTGCGCCATCGGGAAAAGCAGCGGCGCGGTCAAAACGATCATCGCCACGCCATCGAGCGCCGTACCCAGAATCAGCAGCAGGATATTGGCGAGCAGCAGGAACAGCCACGGCGTCAGCTCGAGCCACTCAATGAAGCTCACCAGCGAGGCCGAGACGCCCATCCGCGCCAGGATGAAGCCGATCAGGCTGCCGCCCGCCACCACCGCAAAAATCATCGTCGTCTGCAGGATCGAGTCCTGTGAGGCCTGCCAGACATCGCGCCAGCCGAGGGTCCGGTAGATCAGCAAGCACAACACGATCGCATAGGCCGCCGCGAGCGCCGATACTTCGGTGGGCGTGAAGATGCCGAGATAGATGCCGCCCATCACCAGTACCGGCATCGACAAGGCCCCGCTCGCGCGAGGCAGCTTGCGGACAAACAATGCCGGATCGGCAGGCTGGGGCGGCCCGCCGTAGCCATTGCGTCGTGACAGCACATAGGTGGTCAGCAGCAGCAGAGCCGCTTCCATCAGCCCGGGCAGGATGCCGGCAATGAATAGCTTGTCGACCGGCAGCCCGACGATCGAACCGATCAGGATGAAACCGAGCGAGGGCGGGATCATCAGCCCCAGCGTCCCGCCGACGGCGACCAGCGCGGCGGCGAATCGGGGGGGGTACTGCTCGCGCTTCAACTCGTCAACCGCCGACGCCCCGATTGCCGAGGCCGACGCAACGCTCGAACCCGACACCGCCGCAAAAAACACGCAAGACAGCATCACGGTCAGCGCAAGCCCGCCGCGCACCGCGCGCACGATGCTGCCGATCAGCAGCAGCAGGATCGACACGATCCGCCCGCGCATCATCAGGTTGCCCATCAGAATGAACATCGGGATCGCCATCAACGGATAGCTGTTGACCGAATTGAATACGTTCTGGGCGATGACCGTAACCGGTACGCGATCGAGCGATATCACCATCAGGCTTGAGATGACACCCATCGACACGGCGACATGTACGCCGAGCGCCATCAACACCAGCAGGCCCAGGGTCGCAAGAACGGTCGTGGTCATAACAGCGGCTGCGCCTCAGCCTCGGCCGCCAGATCGCTCGAGGACGGCGCGAAGGGATCCTGACCCCGCCAGGCATAGCGCAAGGCGACCAGGTAGTAGAATAGCATCAGCACCGCACCGACCGGCAGCGCCATGAAGACGATCCACATCGGCAGCTCGAGGGTCGAATCCGACACCATCCGCGTCACGTAGTAGCGCTGCAGTTGCGCGACCGAAGAGCCGCCCAGGATCAGCGCGAAGGTAACCCCGAGCAAACAGGAAAAGATCCAGGTCATACGCTGGACGGCCGGCGAGAATCGGGCAAGCAGCATCTCGGTACGGATATGGCAATGCCGAAAGCCTGCGATACCCAGCGTTGCGAAGAAGGCCCACAGCAGCAGGAAGCGCACGACCTCCTCGAGCCAGTCGAAACTGGTGTCGGCGATCTTGCGCTGGGCACCCTCGTAGACCATAAGCACCATCGAGACCAGAAGAGCAGTCCCCGCGATGCCAAGGATCACACGATTGAATACGCCCAGCACCGCGATGTCGGGCAACGGCTCCCGGTGGCGCGGTGCGGGGGTGGTCACGTCGTCGACTCCGTTCAGATGCCGCAGGATTTGCGGAGATCCTCGGCCTGCTTGACGACGCCCGCATGCTGCTTACGGAAATCGTCACCGGCGGGGGCCATCCGCGCCTTGAGGCGCTCGACCTCGGCCGGCGGCGCAACGCGATAGATACCGCCCTGCGCGATCATTTTCTGGATCAGCGCCTCATCGGCCTTGACCGTCTCGCTCCACTGGCGAGCAATGATCTCGTCGAGCGTCGACTGGAGGATCTTGCGCTGGTCGTCAGTGCGCGCGTCCCACCATTTCTTGTCCACGGTAACGGCAGAGGTCGCGAGCGACATCCCTGGGTAGAGCGTCGCATACTTGGCGGTGATGCCCACCACGCTCGCCCAGCCCGCCGGCGAGGTCAGCATGCCGTCGATCACGCCCTGCGACAGCGCGGCCGACATCTCCGAGGCGGAGATCGCGACCGGGGTCGCCTGGATCGCGCGAATCGCATCCAGCGTGGTCTTACCGGCGATCACTCGCAGCTTGGTGCCGCGCACGTCCTCGAATTTCTGAATGTCGCGGCTCTTCATCAGGAACATCAGGTCCGCGGTACGGAGGTAGCCCAGTACCTTGAGACCGCGCCCCTCGATATAGCCTGAGGTCATCCTGGTGAAGCCATCGGCGAAGCACTTGTTGCCCATCTCGGTCGCCGACAGCGCGAATGGCAGGCTCGCCAGGCCGATCCGCGCATCGAGTGCCTCCAGTCGCGAGGTGACCGGCCAGACCATCTGGACCGAACCGGTACCCAGCGCCGCCAGGCCGTCGCGGTCGTTGAAGAGCTGCGAGGAGTCGAAATACTTGCCGTTGATCGCCCCGTTGGTGCGCTTCCTCACCTCATCGACGAACTGGATGATGTAGGGGCTCGGATTGACACTCACCGGGATCTCGCTGGTGATGATCATGTCGACCGACTGGGCCGGAGCGACCGAACTGAAGGACAGGCCAGCCACCAGCGCAAGAAGGCTGCGGCGCAGGGTTTTATATTTTGGTTTCATGAGCACACTCCGGTGAAGGTGGATGACGGATGGATCAGAAAGGGCAGAAGCGGCGGCGGTCGGGATCACTGCGGCGAGCGACGATGCCAGTCGGTGCTGCGCTGGAACAGGCGGCCAAGCCCGAGGATCACCTCCTCGGCCAACGGCCGCCCCACGAACTGCACGCCGAGTGGCAGGCCGCGCGCCGAGAAACCTGCCCGCACATTCAGGGCTGGCACGCCGAGGTAATTGATGCCGCGCGTCCAGGCAGACAATCGGGAGAACTCACGCTCGAGGACCGCCTCGTCCCGATCCATCGTGTCAACAACGCGAGGCGCATCGCCGGGCACCGTCGGCAGCAGGACCGCATCGGCGCCGCGGAAGGCATCGCGCAGAAAGGCCTGCAGGAGCGGCCCGCGCAGGCGCAGGGCATCGTAGTAGTCCATGCCACGAAGGAACAGGCCACGCGAGAGCCGACGACGCACCTGTCGGCCATAACCGGACGAGGGATCCGCGAGCCACTGCCGGTGAATCGCCGCCGACTCCGCCGCCAGCACGATCGAGCCCAGCCGACCGGTCAGATCGAGATCGACACCCGGCACATCGATGCAGCGCACGCCGGCCGCAGTCAGCGCGCGCCGCGCATCGGCGATCGCGCGCGCCATCTCGTCGGTCACAAGATCAGACCCCGACAGGTCCGGCACGGCCAGCACGAACCGGCGCGCCGCATCGGCGGAAAAGCCTCCGCTGCATATTCCGATGTCGAGGCAGGACCCATCACGCGGATCGGGTCCGGCCATCGCGGCGAAGGCCCAGGCGCACAGGTCCACTGAACTCGCGAGCGGCCCGACACAATCGAGACTCGGCGATAGCGGCATCACGCCCGCCACGCTGATCCGATGCTGAGTGGGCTTGAGGCCCGCTACGCCGCAGAGTGCGGCCGGCAGCCTGACCGATCCGCCGGTGTCCGAGCCGATCGCAAGCGGCACATGACCCGCGCCCACCGACATGCCGGCGCCACTGGAACTGCCCCCCGACACATGATCGACCTGCCAGGGATTACGACCCGGGCCGAACGCTGCATTGAGACCGGTCGGCGACATCGCGAACTCGGCCATGTGCTGGCTGCCCAGCACGATGGCGCCGGCCGCTTCGAGACGCGCGACGATCGTCGCATCCTCGCTCGCGACCGGCGCATGCTCGCGCATCGGCGACCCCCAGGTGCTGCGTCGGCCCTTGCGATAGAACATGTCCTTCATGCCCACCGGCACACCGTGCAGCGGGCCGCGGGCCCGGCCGAGCAGACGCTCCCGATCGAGATAGCGGGCACGCGCGATCGCTGCATCGGCCTCGATGTCGCGCCACGCAAGACGCCCGGGGGGCGCGGCGTCGATCCGGCTGAGGCAGTCTCGAACCCACTCCTCGGCACTTATCTCGCCCGCGGACAACGCGCCAAGCGACGTCTGAGCATCAGAGGCGGCGGGCGCGTCAGCGCGAAGACGCAGCAGGCTCGCCTGGAAGGGCTCCGGAAAGGACGAGAGATCGAGCGAGCGCGCCGCGCCTGCCATGATGGCGCTCAGGCCGGAAACCGCGTCAACCACATCGGCCTGGTCGGAGGCGGACAGGCCTGGTGCCGCAGGCGCGGGATCGGACGACACGAGATGCTCCCTGAATCAAGGGGTCCCGATCGCGGCATCCTGCGCCTCGATCCGGCCCCGCGCATGAATTTATCGTCTGCATGACTATGCGCAGCTTTGGTGCGCGCGTCAAGGACGATTCCGGAGCGAATGCGCAGCGAGCAAAGGGCTCAGCCCGTCTGGATGCCAGCGGCTCGCAAGGCCTGCTCGTCCAAGCCCAGCCGATCGATTAGGATCTCCCGATTGTGCTCGCCCAGGCGTGGGCCAGCGCACTCGATGCGGCCCGGCGTGCGCGAAAGCTTGCCGACCACGTTCTGCATGCGCACCGGGCCGCTGAGTTCATCGTCTGCGACCGTCGCTACATTCTCGCGCGCCACGACCTGAGGATCGTCGATCACCATCGCGACGTCGTTGACCGGCGCGGCCGCCGCGTCGGCACGGGCAAACCGGGCCATCAGATCGTCAAAGTCGATGTGCCCGATCGCCGCCTGCAGCGCCTCGTCGAGCGCAGCCGCGTTCTGTATACGGAGCAGGTTTTCACAAAAGCGGGGATCCGTCGCAAGCTCCGGCACCTCGAGCGCCGTACAGATCCGCTCGAAGGTCGCCTGGGTGGAGCCCGCGATCGCAACCCAGCGTTCATCGCGGGTCCGAAAGGTATTGCGCGGGGCAACGAAGGGCAGCCGGCTGCCCTGCCGCTGCTGGATCACGCCCAGCTGGTCAAAATCGACCACCTGTGGCCCCAGCAGGGTGAACAGGGTCTCGTAAAGGGCGAGATCGATCACCTGACCGCGCCCGCTGCGGTCGCGCTCGCGCAAAGCCACCATCGCGAGGAAGGCGGCCATCAGCCCGGTGCTCGCATCACCAAGACCAAAAGCCGGCAGCAGCGGCGCGCCCTCGGCTTCTCCGGAGATGTAGGCGCAGCCACTGAAGGCCTCGGCCAGCGTGCCGAATCCCGGCCGGTCGCGGTAAGGACCGGTCTGCCCGAAGCCGGTCACCTTCAACATGACCAGGCGCGGATTGATCACCGACAGCACGTCATGATCGATGCCCCAGCGCGCCAGCGTGCCGCTACGGTAGTTTTCGACGACCAGATCGGCATCGGCGCACAGCCGTTTGACGATCTCGACCCCCAGAGGGGTGCGCAGGTCAGCCGTGACAGACTTCTTGCCGCGGTTGATCACCTTGAAATAGAGGCCGACATGATCCTTGCGCCGCCCCCAGCGGCGCAGTTCGTCACCCTGCTGCGGATGTTCGACCTTGATGACCTCCGCGCCGAAGTCGGCCAGGTACATCGACGCGCTGGGCGCAGCAAGATGATTGGAAAGATCAATCACGCGAACGCCGGATAGCGCGCCGGCCGGCCCGTTCGCTTTTTCGCTTGAGTTCATTGGTTTCCTTGATTCAGTTCGCGCGGTGCACCGCGCCTGCCGCATGCAGGCGCCCGATCTCGTCCTCGCTCAGACCCCATTCGCGCAGCAACTCGTCCGCGTGCTCACCCTTGCCTGGCGCCCGGCGCTCGGGACTCGCCGGGAACCCGGAGTCGATCCGGACCGGCCCGACCAGCGCGTCGTAGGCACCGAGCGTCGGATGCTCATGCCTGACCCGCATCGACTGCGAGAGGATCTGCGGGTTGTCAAACAGGTCCTCGACAGTGCGTACCGCTGCGCAGGGGACCTGATCGCCGAAGAGCGCCTCCCATTCGAGCGCGCTGCGCTGCAGGAGAGCTGTCTGCAGCTTGCGGACAAGCTCGTCCTCGTGGGCTTTGCGCTGGGTCATGGTCTGGTAGCGCGGATCGGCCGCGAGTTCGTCAAGCCCGGTCAGCTCGTACAAGGCAGTCCAGAACTTGGGCGACTGTGCCTGCAGATATAGCCAGCCCTCGCGGGTCGGATGAATGCCAGCGAGCTTGCCGGGCCTGAGGTCTCGCACGACCTCGCGCCCCTCGTCCCGCGCCCAGATCATGCGCCCGGCCTGCATCGCAATCGCTGCGCGCAGCAGCGATGCGTCGATGGACTGCGCACGCCCAGAGCGCTCCCGATCGAAGAGCGCCGCGCACACCATGACGTCCACCCGCGCGTGTGCCTTCAAGGCTTGGTGCACACTGGACCGATCGCACACATCCACAACGGCCGCACTCAGGCGCAGACCTTGGGCTTGCAAAGGCTGCAAAGCCACCGCCAGCACATCGGATTGGCGGTCCATGGCCACCACGTGAAAACCATCTTGAGCCAGGCGTTTGGCAATCGCCAAACCAATGCCTTGAGCGGCGCCTGTGACAAAAGCGGTGAGGGATGTGTTCATGTCAAATCGGAGGTGGTGTGATCAGCCGAGATAGCCAAACTGTCGCGGCAGCCACAGCGTGATGGCAGGAAAGAAGATCATCAAGAACATCACCACGCTCAAGGGAATGCAAAACTGCCATATCTCGCGGTTGATCTCTTTCATGGGCACGCCGGTGAGCGAGCCCAGCACAAACAAAATCAAGCCATTGGGCGGGGTGATCATGGCAAACACCTTCCCCCGAGTTTTAAGTGGACTGCGGGCAGGTTGCAAACGGTGCAGAGTTGTCCACGGCGGCGGTCGGCGCTTGCGACGAACCGACCGACGCAGTGGGCAACTGGGGGCGCACCACAGACTTCATCTTATGCTGCCTCGTCCATCTTTGGCAGATTGGCGAAGTAGAACTCGTCTGGCGTGGCATCAGCAAGGCTCGAATGCGGCCGTTAGACATTGAATCCGGCGATGTACTGGGCAATGTCGGTGCGCGCAGCGCTGACGCTGTCATAGGCCCTGAGATACACTCGCTCGTACTTCACGCTGCGCCAGAACCTTTCGACGAACACGTTGTCGCACCAGGCACCACGGCCATCCATGCTGAGCTTGCAGCCCTTGGCCAACACAACGTCGGTGAACTCCGACGCAGTGAACTGGGCGCCCTGGTCGGTGTTGACGATCTCGGGCGTGCCGTGGCGCAGGAACGCCTGCTCGATCACCTCCTTTGCGTGGCAGGCTTCGAACGTGATCGCCACGTTGTGCGCGAGCACCTTTCGGCTGGCCGCATCCACCACCGCCGTCAGGTACACGAAGCCTCCGGCCATCGGGATGTAGGTCGTATCGAGCGCCCACACCTGGCTGGAGCGGGTGATGGCCAACTTGCGCAACAGGTAGGGGTAGATCTTGTGTCCCGGGTGCGCCTTGCTGGTGCCAGGTTGAGGGCACAGGGCTTCGATATCCATGCGCTGCATGAGGGTGGCCGCATGACGGCGGCCGACCGTCACACCCTGATGCTGCAACATTCGACGCAGCATGCGCGCACCCATGAACGGGTGTTCCAGGTGCAACTCGTCAATCCTGCGCATCAGCGCCAGATCGGCATCGCTGACAGGCCAGGGCAGGTAGTACACCAAGCCCCGACTGGTGTTCAGCAACTTCGCCTGGCGTGTGATGGACAGATCGTGTTCACGGTCGATCATC
>SYIM01000106.1 GCA_005798775.1 Burkholderiales bacterium | reverse complement strand
GTGGCGGCGGGGGTGGCGGCGGGGGTGGCGGCGGGGGTGGCGGCGGGGGTGGCGGCGGTCGCAGCAGCGTTTATCGCGGCGCCGACCTTCGGTACGCGATGGAAATTTCGCTCGAGCAGGCGGCAGCGGGCCATGCCACCGAAATCCGTGTTCCAAGTTGGGAATCCTGCGACACCTGCAAGGGCACTGGCGCCAAGCCCGGCACGCGCCCTGAAACCTGTCGCACCTGTAACGGTCAGGGCGCTGTTCGGATGCAGCAGGGTTTCTTCTCCATTCAGCAAACCTGCCCCACCTGCCGGGGCCAGGGCAAGACTATTCCCGATCCCTGCCGTGCGTGCGAGGGTGTGGGTCGGGTCAAGCGCAACAAAACCCTTGAAGTGAAAATCCCCGCCGGTATCGATGACGGCATGCGGATTCGTTCCGCAGGCAACGGCGAGCCAGGAATCAACGGTGGGCCGCCCGGCGATCTCTATGTCGAGATCCGTGTGCGTGAACACGAGGTCTTCAAGCGCGACGGCGACGATCTGCATTGCGAAGTGCCGATCGGCATGGTGATCGCGGCGCTGGGTGGCAAGGTGCAGATTCCCACGCTGAGTGGCAAAGCCGAGATTGATGTACCCGATGGCACGCAATCGGGTAAGCAGTTCCGGCTGCGAGGCAAGGGCATCAAAGGCATTCGCTCGAGCTACCCCGGCGATCTCTATGCGCACCTCGTGGTCGAGACGCCAGTGCGTCTCACTGACGCCCAGAAAGACCTGCTGCGCCAGCTTGATGCGTCGCTTACCGATCCCAAGCACAACCCGAAAACCCGCGGGTGGATGGATCGGGTAAAGCAATTTTTCCAGCCGTAAGGGTCCCTTCCGCTGTGGGGCTCGCGCCGTAGTGCTTTGGCGATTATTCAGGGCGCTGGCCGCGTGCGGCGCTTGAGATCAGGATCCGCAGCAATTCTTTCGGCAAGCTGTTGCCTGGTACGGTTGCCGTGGCCTCATGGCGACGCGGCCGAAGCGGGGACGTTAGTGCGGGGCTTGCTGGGGGAATTTATTGGCTGCACAGTCTGTACGAAATTGGGAGAAATTTCATGGTATCCCGAGTTCGTTACGGACTTGAACAGGCGCGTGCCCGATTACCTTTGCTTGTGTCCGAGGCAGTCGCGGGCACCTCATCGATCATCACCCGGCACGGAAAACCCTGTGCAGCTGTCGTCCCGCTTGATACGCTTGAACAGCTCGCTCTGCTGAAGTGTCGACCCCAGGGAATCATGGCACTACGCGGCACCGGTCGCGGGCTGTGGGGAGGGGATTCTGCAGAGGCTGTCCGTGCGCTTCGAGCTGAGTGGGATTCAGAATAGTGACAGCAGGACGTCGGACGAAGGCTCAGCCCGATGTCGTTCCGGGCATGATCTGGGGAGGGCTGCCAACGGGCAGCCGGGTGCTGGTCGATACCGCGCCGTTTATCTATCTCCTTGAGTCCCATCCGGTGCTGGCTGATTGCTTCGCGGGGTTGTTCGAGGCGGCAGCCGAGGGCGCGATCACCCTTGCACTGTCCACCATCACACTGGCTGAAGTGCTCGCTGGCCCAGCCTCTGCTGGCTTGACCGCACTAGGCAAGCGCTACGAACGTGCACTCTGCCAATATGAGGTGGTGCCAATCACTGTGTCGATCGCGGCATTGGGGGCCCAGCTGCGCGCCCAGCATCGGCTGCGGCTTCCGGATGCGCTCCAACTTGCCTGCGCACTTGAGATCGGTGCAGCGGCGCTCGTCACGCATGACCGTGATTTCAGGCGGGTCACGGCCCTGCCAATTCTGGATGGTGAGTGAGATATGACCGGATCAACAGGCCCGTTGGCGACCGACCCTGAGGGCGGCGCGCGCGGTTTATCCTGCTGAGTGTTGCTGAGGCGAGCGGTACAGTTGCTCGGCCGGTCGAATCATGACCCAGCCGGTGGCAGTGTACTTGTGCCCCGACACTGGTCACAGCGTCCGATACGAGATGTCAGGGCCGCGCCACTCCAGGCATGCCTCGCGGTGCTGTTAATGACCCCACCGCTGCCGGAATGATGACAGTCGTGGCGCCAACCCGCGCGTTGAGGTACCTTCGACCCCCATGAAAGCTGTGACATTCCGGCGACCGGTGGGTCAGGGCAAAGGCAGGCAGGTGAGCCTGTCGAGCCAGGCGCGACTTACCGAACTGATCACCGAATCACCGCTCAGGCGTGACCGGCTGATTGAGTACCTGCATAAGATTCAGGATGCAGAGGGGTGTCTGCCTCAGGGGCTGCTCGCTGCCCTGGCGCAGGCGATGAAGCTGTCGCAGGTTGAGGTGTTCGAGGTGGCAAGCTTCTATCACCACTTCGATCTGGTGGCCGATGATGAGCCGCGCCCGCCTGCGCTCACGGTTCGTGTCTGCGAGTCATTGTCGTGCGAGCTTGCAGGGGCCGCGCAGCTGATCGAACGCCTGCAGACGCTGGTTGGCGCCGAGGTACGGGTGCAACCCGTGCCTTGCGTGGGACGCTGCGCGCAGGCGCCGGTGGCGGTGCTCGGGCGTCTCCCGCTTCCGCAGGCCAACGTGGATTCGGTGATCGCTCATGCGAAGGCGGGCGATCGCGAGTGCGCGCTGCCCACAGGCCAACCGGCCCGTGGCGATCGGTTCGAAGCGATTCCCGAACCGCCCCCTGGCGCGTGGCCCGTGCTGCAGTCCCTGATCGATGGCGCTAGCCAACCGGTCGATGTCATCACGCAGCTTGAGTCATCGGCCCTGCGCGGCATGGGCGGGGCGGGGTTTCCGGCGGGTCGCAAATGGCGAATCGTCGCAGGTTTTCAGGGGCCTCGCATGCTGGTGGTCAATGCCGACGAGGGCGAGCCCGGCACCTT
>SYIM01000105.1 GCA_005798775.1 Burkholderiales bacterium | reverse complement strand
GAGCCGACGACCGCCCTTGATGTCACGATCCAGGCCCAGATTCTCGAGCTGATCCGCAATGCGCGGCAGACTCACGGGACAGCGGTGATCCTGATCACTCACGATCTGGGCGTGGTGGCACGCCTATGTGACACGGTCGCGGTGATGTACGCCGGGCGTATCGTCGAGTACAACCAGACACGCGCATTGTTCGAACATCCCGCACACCCTTACACTCGGGGATTGCTCGTATCCAATCCGGTCTTCGGCCGGCGTCGTGCGAGCCTTACTGCGATGCCCGGGCAGCCCCCCGATCTGCTCGCCTTGCCCGCGGGCTGCGCCTTCGCGCCGCGTTGCAGTCAGGCTGAAGGGCGCTGTCGTCGTGAGGAGCCCCCTGTGGTTGCCTTGCCCGGCGGTTTTCATCACCGTTGTCCGGTGGCAGGTGAAGGAAACGCCGTGCACGCAGCCGAGCGCAGGCCACAATGATCGAGCTGAGCGACCTCCGCAAATATTACCGGGTCACGCGTGGAGGCTGGTGGTCGCGCTCGCGAGCACTCTTGCGCGCCGTCGATGGCGTGAGCTTTGCAGTGGGTCACGGCGAGTCGGTTGGGCTGGTCGGTGAATCTGGCTCCGGTAAGTCAACGATCGGCCAGCTGGTGCTTGGGCTGATCGCGCCGACTTCAGGCAGCATCGCCTTCGACGGCTGCCCTTTGCCTGCCGGACCGGCTGCGGTGACCTCCTTGCGTGGTAAGGCCCAGGTCGTGTTTCAGGATCCCTACGACGCACTGAGTCCCCGTCAGCGCGTGCGCGAAATCGTGACCGAGCCGCTGCGTAGCCTGCGTCGCCATCGTCGTAGTGAGCTCGAGGAGTTAGCTGTGCGCTCGCTCGTGCGGGTGGGGCTGCATGCGCGTGATCTCGACAAGTACCCCCACCAATTCAGCGGTGGCCAGCGCCAGCGTATCGGTATCGCGCGCGCGATGTCGGTGAGCCCCCGCTTCATCGTGCTCGACGAACCCGTATCGGCGCTCGATGTCTCGATTCAGGCCCAGGTCGTCAATCTGCTAATGGAGATCCGGCGCGAGCAGGGTATCGCCTACCTGTTCATCTCGCATAACCTGGCGATCGTCGAGCACAGTTGCGACCGGATCGTTGTGCTGTATCTTGGCAAGGTCATGGAGATCATCCCGACTGAGCGATTGCATACGGATCCGTTACATCCGTACACGCGCGCGCTGGTCGATGCGATTCCGATACCCGATCCCGCTCTCGCCCAGGCGACCGAGCCACTGGCCGGCGAGATTCCGGACCCGGCCAACCCGCCTGCCGGCTGCCGTTTCAGCAGCCGCTGTCCACTCGCGACCGAGCAGTGTCACGCCACAGAGCCCCCACTGATCGAGCATCAGCCCGGACACTGGATGGCCTGTCACCGGCATACCGAACTTCCTGTTCCCTCCCCCATGAACTGACACCAACAAGGAAACCGCCATGTCGAAAACCATCGATCCCGCCCTGGGCGAGGAATATCGCCGCAAGGGCTATATCTGCATCCCAGGCCTGCTGAACCCCCGCGAGGTCGACGTACTGAATGCCGCCACCGAGCGGGTGATCGGCATGGACGGACCGCAGGTGATGCGCGAAAAGAACGGCCTGCCGCATGTGATCTACGGGATGCACCTGCTCGACCCGCGCCTGTCAACGCTCGCCCGGCACCCCAGGCTCGTGGCGATCTGCGAGCAACTCCTCGGCAATTCGGTATACGTCCACCAGTCGCGGGTCAATGCCAAGCAGACAGGCGGCGCGATCGTCAACTGGCATCAGGACTTCGGTACCTATCATCGGGTCGATGGCGTGCCCCGCCCCGACGGCATCATGATCGCGGTGTTCCTCAATGAAGTGAGCGACTACAACGCACCGCTGATGGCGGTACCTGGCTCGCATGTGGAGGGGGTGGTCTCAGAGGCCAGCACCGAGACCGAGGCCGAAGATCGTGACCGTGCCTCCAAGTACCGCTACGACATCAAAATGGAGCGGATGTCGCAGCTGATCGAGCGCTACGGCCTCGAGCACATCACCGGCCCGGCCGGCTCAGTCGTGTTCATGAACATGCAGGTCGTGCACGGTTCGACTGTCAACATCACGCCGCTTCGTCGCGTGATCCTCTATCTGAATGTCTGCTCAGTCGACAACTGCGGCACCGCCTTCCGCCGTCCAGAGTATCTGGCCGCGCGTGACTTCAACCCGATTCAGCCGGCCGCTGAGAACTGCCTCACCGCGCTGGCGGTCTGAACGGACGACCAGCTGGTCAGAGAGGAGAATTCGCGATGATGCGTAGCAATCCAGTCAAGCAGAAGCTCGCTGCAGGCGGTACCGCCTACGGCACGATGGTCTTCGAATTCAACAGCCCAGGGCTCCCGGCAGCGCTCGTAGCTGCGGGTGCCGAGTTTGCGCTCTATGACATGGAGCACAGCGGCCTGACCATAGCTGATATGAAGCAGCAGTTTGCCTACTGCCGCGGGATCGGTCTTGTACCGATCGTGCGTCCACCTTCCAAGACCTATGCGGTGGTGGCGACATTGCTCGACATCGGGGCAATGGGCCTGATGTTTCAGATGGTCGAATCGGCCGAGGAGGCCGCGGAGCTGGTGAGCTGGACCCGCTATCCGCCGCGCGGTCGACGCGGTGCGATGTTCGGCGGTGCGCACGACGACTATGCGCCGGGCGATGTGGCGGAGAAGATGCGCGGTGCCGATGAGCGTACCTTCGTTCTGGCCATGATCGAGACCCGCAAGGGTGCCGAGAACCTCGAGAGCATCCTCGCGGTAGATGGGGTCGACGGCGGGCACCTCGGGCAATTCGACCTGTCGCTATCGCTGGGCATCCCAGCGCAGTTCGAGCGTCCCGAGATACAGACGACGATCGACCGGCTGACCACAACCTGCAAGCAGCTGGGCAAGACCGCAGCGTGCATGGCGCCCACCCTAGACACCGCCCGCGACTGGCAGCGGCGGGGTTTCCGCATGATCTCCTACAGCTACGACACGGGCCTCATGCAGGACTCGCTGAGCGCAGGTATCCGCGCGCTCAAGGCACAGGGCTGATCGGATGGAGGGGTGAGGCCGCTGTCATGGGGCATCGATCTCTGGCTTGATGCTCGACGCTTCCAAAATCGAGATGATGCACTCGAACACATCGTTACCGAGGCCGCACAACAGGCGTCGTGGATGATGGGATTCTCAGGTACTCCGGTAGTTCTCAGCTCTCAATCGTCTCACTGGGATCAAAGTCAAGCTCCACGCGGGCTCCGTTAGGATCAAAACTGAACAGCTGCCAGGTGCCGCTTCCAGCCTGACGGCGCAGGTCGTAAGAGATTCCCCGTTCATCGAAACGAGCTTTGACAGTACGAAGATCGCGTGCACTGAAAGCGAGATGATCGATCACTCCGGTGCGCGGCTCGGGCATCGGCCTGTCCCAGTAAATATGGAGGATCGCCTGGTCGGAGTCTGGACCATAGAGCCAGGCGCCAGCAAAGCCCAGATCAGGCCTGTAGCCTTCTCGCAAACCCAACAAACCGCAGTAGTAGTCGAGTGTGCGTTCGCGGCTTTCCGCTGTGATCGTAAAATGATTCATACCCTCGATCATGATGGGATCCTTATGCGACCAGCACCATTGCGCCGATGGTGCGCCGGGACTCGAGGCGTTCATGGGCTCGCGATGCAGCGCCAAGTACGTGCTGTTCGATCGGAGGCATCTTCACTGATCCGTCGGAGATGGCGTCCCAAAGGCGGTCCGCCCGCTCGGTGAGTTTTTGCCGGGTTGTAACATAAGCGAATGCGACCGGACGCGAGAAGGTTGCTGATTTGCTCACCAGTAAATCGGCCGATACCGGGCGCGGAACTCCGCTGGCCTGTCCCAAACTGATCCAGTGGCCACAGGCTGCGAGCGCAGTAAAGTTTTCGTCGAAGGCCGCATCGCCCAGACCGTCAACGATCACATCTGCACCGCCGCCGAATACCGATTGCACCTCGCCTGCGAAGCGATAATCGCCTGTGACAATTACATGGTCGCAACCATGGTCGCGGGCAACCCTGGCCTTCTCTTGGCTTGACACAGTCCCGATAACGCGCGCGCCCAAACGCCGAGCCCACGAGCAGAGGAGTAACCCGACGCCACCGGCCGCCGCGTGAACTAGCCAGCGCTGGCCTGGACGGATGTGCCCCAGATCCTGAAGCAGATAATCAGCAGTGATACCTTTAAGCAGAACCGCCGCCGCCACCTCATCCTCGATATGCGCAGGAAGCCGTACGACCCAGTCCTGCGGGACGCAGCGAATGCTCGCATAGGCGCCAGGCGCGGGGCCCATATAAGCGACCCGATCGGTTGGCATCAGTCCTGTCACGCCTTCACCGATATCAATCACCGAACCTGCTGCCTCCATACCCGGCGTTCCGGGCAAGGGTAGGAGCCCCGGAATCCATCCTCGGCGAAGATACACATCGAAGTAGTTGACGCCGATGAAGCGCTGTCGGAGTCTTATCTCGCCTGGGCCGGGGGCAGGCACATCGGCTGCCCGCAGGCGCAACACATCGTGGTTACCATAGGCGTCGAGCTCTACGCGTTGCGCGGGTAGGGGTAACGCAGTTGGCAGTGCCGTCTGACTCTTGACTCTGCGATCGCCACCCTGCTCGAGGTGCTGACGCATGTTGGCAAAGCCCGCTTCATAGACGCCACGTGCCACTATGTCAGCCAGCTCACGCTCTCGCCCGGGCGGTGTGGCAAAGCTGGATTCCCAATGCCAGAAAGTGCAATGGCTATCGGTGACGGGTCGCAGCGTCACCGTCGAGATATAGCGTTCAAGCGGTACGGTGGATTCGACAATGCAGTAGGTGAAGCGGTACGCGCTGTCGTCTAGGGCCAGGAGCTGTTCGCGGATGAAGCTGCCATCCTGGAGGGTGAAGGCGCGCACGCACCCGACTTCTGCCGAGTCTCGCCCGGCCTCGATGCGGCTTGACTTGACGATATCGTGCCAGACGTCGTGGCTATTGAAGTCGCGCAGCACTGCCCAGACCCTGTCGATCGGGGCATTGATGACGGCAGAGCGGACGACTTTTTGCAGCACGACAGGGTGACTGATCAGCGGCGTGTGAAGTGACGCTTGAGCGCATCGAACCCGCTCTGAAAAACACCCTGACCAATCAGGTCTGAGAGCTCGCGCTCGCGCCCCTCTTCGCAGTCGAACTCAGCGCTCCACTCGGCAAAGCAGGCGTCGCCATCGGTGACCGGCACCAACTTGAGGGTCGCGATGTAGTTGGCTACACCCATTGGACTCTCAAGGATTTCATAGGTACAGGTGAAATCGTAGTCCGACAACGCCAGCAGTTTCTCGCGGATACGACCGCCATCGCGGGTATGAAAACTGCGCACGCATCCGACCCGGTCTGCCGGTTGCTGGTTCTCGATCCGACTGTCGGCGATCAGCGGGTGCCATTGTGGCAGACCGTTGAAGTCGCGGATCCGAGCCCAAACGCTATCAGCGCCGGCATCAATCACGCTCGAAACATAAACGCGAATCACCGTGAAGACTCCTGGTCAACGGGTTATCAGCCGGATTAGGACACCTTGGGGGTTGCGGAAGCCGCTCTGGTTACGCCGGCCGCGCCCGCTGTGAGTTTCTGGATGTCACCCGCTTCAAGCCCGATTTCACGTAGCAGATGATCGACGATGGGTGCCTGTGCGCGGAATCGGAGTGCTGAGTTGACGACACCATCGGCGAATCCGACGCCAGCGGTATCTGTGCTCGAGGACCCGCCGCCTGCCAACCCGTCGACGTGAAGAATTCTGATGCCCTCGATTTTTTCCATGGGCTTGACCGACTCGCGGATGATCGCCTCGGCCTTATCGACCAGCCGGATACGTAGCGCGGACGCGCGTGCCTCAGGGGAGAGCACATTTTGCGCTTCGTTCATCATGCGCGTGGCATCAGCCTCAGCTTCGGCTCGTATACGCATTGCGATCACGCGAATTTTCTCAGCATCTGCCTCGGCTTCGGCCTGTGCGCGGATTGCGACTCCGCGGTCGACACTGGCCTCTTTCTCCGCAGTCGCTGCCAAGGTGATCCGCAGGGCATCGCGCTCGGCATCCTGCCGGGCGCCGATAATTTCGATCGCGCGTTTGCGCTCTGCCATTTCGACTTCGCGGGTGGTAAAGACCCGTTCCTCGGCGGCCACTGCGTTGGCGCGCGCCTCTTCGGCCTGCGTCTGCGCCTCGCTCTGCGCCTTGCTTTCTCGAGCGATTGCAATCGCCCGTTGCTGTTCTGCTAATTCGAGCGCCTTGCGGCGCTCGATTTCAGCTGACTGAATTTCACGCTCCTTACGGATCCGCTCGCCTTCGATTTTCTCCTCGCTGCGGATCCGCGCCGCCTCGATTGCCTGGCGTGCGGCGATTTGCGCAGACTCCGCATCCTGTTCGCGCTGAGCCTTCTCGGTGCTCACTTCTGCGCGCTGCCGAGCCCGCGCCATCTCGACCTCACGCTGCTGCGCGAGTCGTGCGCTTTCGCTCTCAAGATCGATATCGAGTGATAGTTTTTCGGCTTCGAGATTCTTGTTACGAATCGCAATCAGCGTGTCCTGCTCGATGTCATTGCGCTGCTTCTTGCGGCGCTCGATCTGCTCGGTAAGCCGGGTGAGACCCTCTGCATCGAACGCATTGCTGGGATTGAAATACTCCATGCTGGTCTGATCGAGTTGCGTCAGCGATGCAGACTCCAGCTCGAGCCCGTTTTTGGTGAGATCCTCCGCGACTGCTTCGCGAACCCGGCGAACATAAGTTCCGCGCTTCTCGTGGAGCTCCTCCATGGTCATATCGGCGGCTGCTGTTCGAAGCGCATCAACAAATTTCCCTTCAACCAATTCCTTGAGTTGCTCGGGCTCCATGGTTCGCAGGCCAAGGGTCTGCGCCGCAGCGGCGACCGCGTCGGGCGCGGCTGCCACGCGCACGTAAAACTCCGCGATGACATCAACTCGCATCCGATCTTTGGTGATCAGCGCTTTGTCGCGTCCTCTGCTCACCTCCAGGCGCAGGGTATTCATGTTGACCGGAATCACATCGTGAACGATCGGCAGAACAAAGGCGCCCCCGTCGAGCACCACCTTTTGTCCGCCAAGACCCGTACGCACGAAGGCGCGCTCCTTGGAGCTTCTGAGGTAGAGCCAGTGGAGTAACCAGACTGCGATCGCAACGATGATCGCGACAACGATCAGACCCAGGATAAAGCTACCGAATTCAGTACCGCTCATGATCCATCTCCTCAAGCACTGGCATCGCGTCTGCCGTAGCGCGGTGCGGAGCCGGCAACGGTGGCTGACGCTTTGGAGGGCGATTTACTGCGTTTGATTTGAGTGAATTTCTGTGTGGTGCGGGTCAATGCGACTTCGGTCGGCAAACGTTCCATCGAGCTTGCACCGTAAAACCCATCGCATCCCGGACACTGATCCAGAATGAACATTGCATCTTGTGGCGTGGCGATGGGCCCACCGTGGCAGAGCACCAGCACATCGTTACGAACTTTCTTTGCCGCGGCGCTCCAGCGTCGGATGGGTTCCACGCAGTCGGCAAGCTTGAGCGCGGTGTGAGCACCCATGGCGCCTCCAGTGGTCAGTCCCATGTGGCAGACGATGATATCGGCGCCTGCACGGGTCATGGCTTTCGCCTGCTCGGCGTCGAACACATAGGGGGTCGTGAGCAGATCAAGCGCTGCGGCTCTTGCAACCATATCGACTTCGAGCGCATAGCCCATCCCGGTTTCTTCAAGGTTCGCACGGAAGGTGCCATCGATCAGCCCTACGGTCGGGAAATTCTGAATACCTGAAAAACCGAGGTCGATCAGCCGGCGCAGGAAAGTATCAGGGATCATAAATGGGTCAGTGCCGTTGACGCCCGCCAGGACGGGCGTGTGACGAACGACTGGGAGGACCTCGCTCGCCATATCGCAGACGATTTCATTGGCATTGCCGTAAGCAAGGAGGCCCGCCAGCGACCCTCGGCCAGCCATACGGTAACGCCCGGAGTTGTAGATCACGATGAGATCGATGCCACCAGCCTCCTCGCACTTGGCTGACAGGCCAGTACCTGCGCCCCCGCCAATGATGGCCTCGCCGCGCCGTACCTTGGCTCGGAGGCGCTTTAAAATTGTCTTGCGAGGAATTCCCGCCATCTGCTCGTTCTCCCTTGGCCCTGGTTCAGGCGCGCCTTGCGACCGGTGGTTGAGCCAGGTCGGCCCACGCATTGACCAGCGCCTGCGCGAAGGCCTCGTCATTGATATGAAAGGGCAGCCGGATCAGCTGGCGATCTGCGCTGCGGCTAAATCCCTTTTCTATGGTCTCAAACAGCACCCGGTTGGCATCCGGGTCATGAAATGGTTGGCCGGGGCGGTCGATCGCCGATACGCCGCCCTCGGGGATCAGGAAACGAACCGGGCCTCGCATCGCATTGATTTTTCTGACTAGAAACTCACCAATCGCGCGGCATTCGTCAGGTGTGGTGCGCATCAGTGTCACGGTGGGATTGTGCCGGTAGAGCCGACGCCCCTTGAATCGTTCGGGCACTGAGTCCCAGGGACCGAAATTTGCCATGTCGAGCGCGCCGCACGAACCGACCCAGGGAATGGAATGTCGGGCGAATACATTGAGGCGCGTGGGACCTGCCGATAATGTCCCGCCTGCGATTTCGTCGGCGATCTCGGTCGTGGAAACATCAATCACCCCGGCAAGCAACAGCGAATCTGCGAGCTTTTCCATTGACTGTCCGCCTACGCCTGTTGCGTGGAAAACCAGGCAGTCGTAGCGCTCGCCGATCAGCTTGGTAACCGCCTGTACGCACGGCGTGGTGACGCCGAACATGGTGAGTCCTAGCGCAGGTCGGGACGATTGGGTGGCAAGCGGCGGATGGGTGATCATGCCAGCCAGCGCATGTGCGGCATTGGTAAGTACGCGCTCGCTGATACGGTTGATGCCCTGTACGTCGGTGACCGAATACATCATGCAGATGTCACTGGGGCCGACATAGGGACGGGTGTCACCGCTCGCCATGGTCGACACCATGACCTTGGGTATGCCGATGGGCAGCGCTCGCATGCCCGCAGTCGCGAGGGAGGTACCACCCGATCCCCCTGCGGAAATGATGCCTCCGAGGTCGCGACGCGTGGCAACGAAGCGCTCGAAAGCGAGCGCCATGGCGGTTACCGCGCCGCCGCGATCACCGCTGAAAACAGCGGACTCGCCCTCGGGATGATGCCGTGCGACCTCCCGCGGATGAATGCTTGCAGGTGAGGTACGACCGCTGGTGGAGAGATCGACTGTGACGACACGAAGGCCCAGACGCTCCAGGCATTGGCGAAGATAGAAGAGCTCACGCGCCTTGGTGTCAAAGGTGCCGGTCACGTACGCTGCGCGCTCAGTGGTTACCGAAACGGGAAAGTCAAAGACCAGACCGGCGGTTATCGGCGCATCGCCTGATGGCTTTGCCGTGGCGTACGAAGCGTTGTCAACCGACTGCATTGCTGGCGCTTTTGGGTTGGCAAGGCCCCAGCGAGTGAACCCTACGCCCGCTCTGGGCGATATTGCATCCAGCGCAGGCGGCGACCCACCATGTGCGCGTTTGACGGTGATGACCTGTACGGCAGCGGGCTCGGCGGATATCGCCGGGACAGCTTCCGCTGGCTCTTCCTCTTCTTCGCCGGTGGTACGGACACCCAGCAGTCGCTCTTGCAGATTGCGGTCGGCCGCGAGCGCGCTGGTTGGCATGACCTGCGCAAGGCGCCCATTAACCATGATGCCGATCCGGTCAGCGACCTCGATCGCCACGCCGAGGTTTTGTTCAATGAGCAAGACGGCAATGCCCTCTTCGCTGGCGAGCCGGCGAAGACTCTTTGCGACCTGCTCCACGATGACTGGTGCGAGGCCCTCGGTGGGCTCATCCATCACGAGGAGCCGCGGTTCAAGCAGTAGCGCGCGCCCGATCGCAAGCATTTGCTGCTCGCCCCCGGATAACTGTGACCCGCCATTTGATTTGCGCTCAGCGAGGCGGGGAAACATCGTGTAGACACGGTCTACCTCGCGGCGGTGACTTGCCACCAGCCGAAGGGTTTCATCAACCGTAAGCGAGGGCCACACCCTGCGGCCCTGCGGCACATATGCGATACCCGCCCGGGTGATACGGAAAGCGGGCCAACCCAGGATGTTTCGGCCGTCAAATTGAATGGTGCCTTGCGCAGCAACAAGGCCTGTGATCGCATTGCAGAGCGTGGTCTTACCCATACCGTTACGACCGACGATTCCAAAGATCCCGCTTTCGATGGTGAAGCTCACCGACTGAAGCGCGTGCGCCCTGCCGTAGTGCACATCAAGGTCTTCGACCGAGAGCAAGGGGCCAGATGCGTCCGACGCGCGCTTGGCATGGGGTCGGTTGGTATCGTCGTTGCGGTGCGGTCGACGGTTCATTAGTGCCGTCCACCCATATAAATAGCCTGCACCTGAGCGTCGGACTCGATGTCGGCGGGCGAGCCGGTACGAAGCACGCGACCGTTATGCATCACGGTGACACGCTCCGAGACGCGTAGCGCGATGTCGAGATCGTGCTCAATGATGACGAAGCTCATATGTCGCGGGAGCGATTGAAGCAGCAGTACCAGCTCGCGGCGTTCTGCGGGCGAGAGCCCGGCAGCTGGCTCATCGAAAAGGATCAGCCGCGGCGCACCTGCAAGAGCCATCCCTATTTCTAGCTGGCGTTGCTGACCGTGCGCGAGATTGGCGACAGGCTGGCCGGCGATATGCGAGAGCCTCACTCGTTCGAGCAGATCTTCAGTGGCGCGGCGACTGGTGTGTGACGCCGATGGTCGCCACATGCTGAAGCGGCCGCTTGCCACGCCGCGAACTGCGAGGAAAAGATTATCGCGGATCGTGAGGTCGCGAAACAACAGCGATGACTGGTAGGTACGACGTAGCCCCTTTCGGATCCGATCGTGGGGGCTGAGTGACGTGATGTCTTCTCCAAAAAATTCGATGCGTCCGGCGGTGGGTGGAAAGTCGCCGGTAATTGCGTTGAAGAGCGTGGTTTTGCCCGCGCCGTTCGAGCCTAACACCGCATATTTTTCGCCGGCGGCGACAGTCAGCGAGACGTCATCGACCGCCTTGAGCGCGCCGAAGGAGCGGCTGACGTTGTGCAGCACCAGCGCGTTGGCCGAAGCGACAGGCGCGGGGGCCGCCCCTGGGCGCACACCCGCCAAAGCGGGTGTGCGCCCAGCCGACCAGTTCCTGGGTCGGGCTGCCGAGTTCATTGCACCATTCGCCAGGGCCTGTTCGAGCGTGCGATCACGGGCAGTTGGGAACGTCGCGCGAACCGATCTGGAACTCTTCTTTTTTGAGTCCCAGCATTTGATCGACATTGTCGACCTTGCGCAGTACTCGCGTGGTGAGAGCACCCTGAGCGTCTTTGACCACTTCAGTGACGAAGGTGGTACCGATCGCCTGACGATTGGAATCGAGCCGCACCGTTCCCGTGGGCATCTTCAGCTCAAGCTTGCTGAGTGCGTCGCG
This sequence comes from Burkholderiales bacterium, assembly GCA_005798775.1. GTDB lineage: Bacteria > Pseudomonadota > Gammaproteobacteria > Burkholderiales > Burkholderiaceae_E > SYIM01. The sequence continues at coordinate 1,710 of SYIM01000105.1, read as the reverse complement.
GTATTTCGCCTGACCACCTGACAGATCACCCTTGACCGCATCGAGCGCATCCAGCGTAGCCTTCATATTGGTGTAGTACACCAGTGCGAAGAGGCTGGGACTGGGGTAGCCGCCAGACGAAACCGGAAAGTTCTTCTGATAAGCCGATACGAAGGTTTTCCAGTCAGCGCCATCAAAGCTGTCGGCGTACGGTCCGGCCGAGATCGTTCCCACCAGTGAGTCGCGACGCTTCCCGCGATAGTTGAGTACGTCCTGGCTTACCGTGATCGACCCCCCCATCATCGGTTTATCACCGCCTGCTGCTTCATACTGGTTGAGGAAGTTGACCGCATCGGCGCCACCTAACACCACCAGCAGAGCATCGACATCTCTCGGAATACGGGCGATCACCGATGAATAATCCTTGCCTCCCAGCGGAACCCAGGCCTTGAGCGGAACGCGGCCGCCGAGTTTGCAAAATTCGGTCATGAAGCCCTGGACCTGGGAATACGGGAAGGCGTAATCCTCGGCGATCACCATCACGCGCTTGTAGCCCTTGTCGATCGCAGCTTTGCCCAGACCCACCATCCACTGCGCGCCTTCAGTGTTGAAGCGGAAGAAATTGGTCGAGGGATTGACGAGCGTCGTTGCCTGGGCACCCGACCCCCCGTTGATGAAGGTCATGTTCGGCTGGGTTTTCGAGTAGTCCTTGACTGCGATACCTTCGCCGCCCGATAGCGGTCCGACGACGATGTCGACTTTGTCCTGCTCGACCAGCTTACGCACCGCGTTGACAGCGACGTCAGGATTGGCGTTCGAAGAGGCCTTGATCATTTCGATTTTGCGGCCTGCGACAACGCCACCGCGTTCCCTGATGGCGAGCTCGGCGCCCCGCATGCCATCGGCACCGCCCGCTGCAAAGGGGCCTTCCAGGGTGGCCAATACCCCGATCTTGACGGGCGCCTGCTGCGCCCAGGCTGTGCTCGCGAGGGCCGCTGCGACTGCAGCGCCTGTCATCGAGCGAATCCAGGTCCGTTTCGTCTCCTTCACTGCCTTCTCCTTCATGAGGTGCGCTCAATGGCGCTGGGTTGATGTAGCAGAATCTGAAGTCTGTTGATTCACAAGCCTACGGAACTTGTCCCAAAGACCGAGCAGGCCATCAGAGGAAAACAGCACGATCGCAAGGAACACGATGCCGATCACGAGGTTGAAGCGCTCGCGATCGATGAGATCGATAGCAAAGGTCTGAAGCATCACGAAGATAATGGCGCCGAGGAAAGCGCCGATCGGATGTCGCATGCCGCCCAATACGGCGATCACAAGAATGTTGATCTGCCAGCCGACGTTCACCGACCCAGGCGTGATCAGGCCGTTGTACCAGACGAGCAGTACGCCGCCGATGGCTGCAAGAAGACCCCCAAACGCATAGGCGGCCACGCGATGGGCGACGACATTGAAGCCCAGCGCCGCCATGCGACGAGGATTGTCCCGAACACCTTGCAGCGCTATGCCGAATGGCGTGCGCACCAGCCACTTGACGGCGAAATAGCCTGCCATCGCCCAGAACAGAGCCATGAAATAGAACGGCATGGGCTCGCGCCAATTGAGCCTGAACACTTCGGGAGGATAGACTTTCTGAAAGCCCTGGAAGCCGTTGAACAGGGTGTAGTTCTGGAGAACGAGATAGTAAAACGCGACGCCGAAGGCGAGCGTGATCATGATGGTGTAGAT
>SYIM01000013.1 GCA_005798775.1 Burkholderiales bacterium | reverse complement strand
AGTCGGTCGACATTCCGCTTGCCGATCCTCATTTCTGGACCCTTCAGGGATCGGTACGCGTGGCGCAGCTCTGTCAGATGTTCGGGCTCACCTGGGGGTCGCATTCGAACAACCACTTCGATGTGTCGCTTGCCATGTTCACCCATTGCGCGGCCGCGGCACCGGGCCGGGTCACCGCCATCGATACGCACTGGATCTGGCAAGACGGCGAACCGCTCACGCGCAATCCGCTCACGATCGAGGATGGCCACATCACCGTGCCAACCCGCCCGGGCCTTGGCGTGGAACTCAACCGGGACGCAGTGGACCGCGCTCACGCGCTCTATCTGAAGCACGGGCTCGGTGCCCGCGATGATGCGATCGCGATGCAGTATCTGACCCCCGGCTGGACCTTCGACCCCAAGCGGCCGTGCCTCGTGCGCTGACCCATCCCGATCAAGGAGAGCCTCATGGAACTGCCGGTGAATCGCTTCAAGCAGGCCCTTCGCGAAGGCCGCGCGCAAATCGGTCTGTGGTCGCACCTGTGCAGCCCGATCAGTATCGAGATCCTTGCGCACTGTGGCTATGACTGGCTGCTGATTGACATGGAGCATTCACCCAATGATCTCCAGCAGGTGCTCTCACAACTGCAGGCCATGACGGGCAGCAGCGCCACGCCGATCGTTCGCCCGCCCTGGAACGACATGGTCACTTTCAAGCGTCTGCTCGATATCGGTGCGCAGAGCCTGCTCGTGCCCTATGTGCAGACCGAGGACGAGGCCAGACAGGCGGTTGCCTACACCCGCTATCCGCCAATGGGCGTGCGCGGCTATGCCGGGGCCCCGCGCGCCAGTCACTACGGCAGGGTGCCTGGTTACGCGCAGCGCAATCACGAGGAAATCTGCGTACTGGTTCAGGTCGAAACGCTGCAAGGCCTTGAGAACCTGGAGTCGATCGCGCGCGTTGACGGCATCGATGGTGTCTTCATCGGCCCAGGCGACCTGTCTGCCGCCATGGGGTATCTCGCCAACCCCAAGCATCCCGAGGTGCTTGCCGCCATCGACCGCGCGATTGCACGGATCCGTGCATGCGGCAAGGCAGCGGGCATTCTCACTGGCGACGAAGCACTCGCCCGCCACTACGTAGGTCAGGGTTGTCTGTTCGTTGCAGTGGGGGCGGACCAGAACCTGCTGCGCGATAGCGCCACCGCGCTCGCGGCGCGGATTCGCGCATGACGCGTGCGGGCATCGCCCATATTTCACCACTGCCCACTTAACAGCTACGGGCCGGTGGGCTAGAGTCCGGCCTCACCTGCCCAAGGAGCCCCAATCATGCTTCGATATCTGCTCGTCATCGCCCTGTCAGTGTGCTGCCTGTCGGGTGCGCTTGCGCAGAGCTACCCCTCGCGCCCGGTACGGATCGTGGTGCCGGCCTCTGCCGGTGGCACGGTCGACCTCCTCACGCGTGCGGTGGCGCTCAAGCTCACCGACCATCTGGGCCAGCCGACTGTGATTGAGAACCGCGCAGGCGCCACCACCAGCATCGCAGAGGAATACGTAGTTCGTCAGCCGGCCGACGGCTACACGCTCATGATGTCGGGCATCACGCTGGCCACCCAGCCCTTCATGAGAGCGAACCTGCCCTACGATCCGCAGCGCGATCTCGCCATGATTTCGCTGGTAGCCGTATCGGGCAATGTGATTGTGGTCAATCCCAGCCTGCCGGCCCAGACCGTGCCTGAACTGATCGCACTTGCCAAGGCCAGCCCGCGACCGCTTCTCTATGGCACCGCTGCGTTCGGGGCCACCGGTCATCTTGCGGCCGAGATGTTCAACCTGATGGCGGGGACCAGGCTGTCGCAGGTGCCGTACAAAGGGGCTGCGCCGGCGCTCAATGATCTGATCGCCGGACAGATCGACATGACCTTCGACAATATTCCGGCTGCCATCAACCATATTCGCTCGGGCCGGATTCGCGCGATCGCGGTCACCTCCCCACGGCGTGACCGGCAACTGCCCGATGTGCCCACCATTGCGGAAGCGGGTCTTGCCGGCTACGAGATCGTCGCCTGGTTCGGGCTGGTGGCCCCGGCGGGTACCCCTGCAGACATCATCGCCCGACTGAATGCCGACACGCTTAAAACCCTCAGGGATCCCACCGTGCTCGACCGGCTGGAAAAGCTCGGCTTCGACGCGGTGGGTAATTCACCGGCAGAATTTGCCGCCTATGTTCGCGCGCAGGCCGATACCCTTGGCAAGGTGATCAGGAACGCGGGCATCAAGCCACAGTAACGCGGCGCTGCAGCGCGACATCGACACTCTGCTCGCGCCCGCTTTCGACGTGGTCCCCCCCCTGCTACGGATTGACGGGTTGCGCGTGCACTTTGGCGGCGTTCTCGCCATCGATGGGGTCAGCTTCGATCTCGCAGCCGGCGAAATCGTCGGGCTGGTGGGCCCCAATGGTGCGGGAAAGACCACGCTCCTTAACTGCGTGAGCCGGCTCCAGAAGCCCGAGGCGGGCGATCTCTTCTTCTGCGGTCAGTCGCTGCTTGAGGTGCCCGCCCATGCGCTCGCCGGGCTCGGCATTGCGCGCACCTTTCAGAATCTTGCGCTGTTCGGATCGATGTCGGTGCGCGACAACGTGCTGGCTGGCACCCAGCCTAAACATCGCGCGGGATTGATCGCACACGCACTGGTCCTGGCCGCAGTCAGGCGCGAGGCTAGAGGTGCGAACATCGAGACCGACAGGCTGCTTGAGGCCTGGGGACTCAGTGCTGTGGCGATGCAACCAGTGAGCGAGCTTTCCCTCGGAATGCGAAGACGGGTGGAGCTCGCGCGGGCGCTCGCCGCCACACCCCGGCTCCTGCTGCTTGATGAGCCCGCAAGCGGGCTCACGGTGGACGAAGCCGATCAGCTGGCCGAGAGCCTGCTCGCGCTTCGCGAGCGCACCGGCCTTGCGGTGCTCATGATCGAGCACCGGATGCGGCTGGTGTCGGCGCTCTGCGATCGGGTGATCGCTCTCAATTTCGGCTCGAGAATTGCGGAGGGAACACCGGAGCAGGTCCGAACCCATCCTGAGGTCATTGCCGCGTGGCTGGGGACGCGCCAGTGAGTGCGCTCCTGGCCATTGAGAATCTCTTCGCCGGCTATCGCGACATCACGGTGCTGCGAGACATCACGCTGTCGATCGAAGCCGGACAGGTGGTAGCGCTCCTGGGCGCAAACGGCGCGGGCAAAACGACGCTGCTTCGCGCGGTGAGCGGATTGGTCGAGAGCACTGGCATCACACGGCTTGACGGACGCCCGCTGTCGGGCCTGCCGCCCGAGTCAATCGCGCAGCGAGGCATCGCGCATGTGCCCGAGGGGCGCGGTACCTTTGCTCACTTGACTGTGGACGAGAACCTCCAGCTGGGCGCCTGGGTGCGACGCGACCGCACGGGTATCACCGCGGACCGCGAACGAATGTTCCAGCACTTTCCCCGCCTGAAAGAACGTCTGCGTCAGCAGGCGGGCACCCTGTCGGGCGGTGAGCAGCAGATGCT
>SYIM01000104.1 GCA_005798775.1 Burkholderiales bacterium | reverse complement strand
GTCTACGGCCCGCTGATCGCCGGCATGGCCACCATCATGTATGAGGGCACACCGGTTCGCCCGGATGCGGGCATCCTCTGGCAGCTGGTTGAGCGATACAAGGTAACGGTGATGTTCTCGGCGCCCACCGCCATCCGGGTGCTGAAGAAGCAGGATCCCGCCTGGCTCAGCCGCTATGACACCTCGTCGTTGCGGGCGCTTTTCCTGGCGGGCGAACCGTTGGACGAACCCACCGCGCGCTGGATCTTTGAGGGGTTGGGGCGGCCCATTATCGACAATTACTGGCAGACCGAGACGGGCTGGCCAATTCTCACCGTGGCGCACGGGATCGAGAAGACGCCCACCCGCTTTGGCAGCCCGGGCATGCCGATGTACGGCTACGACGTGCGGCTTCTTCATGAACAGACGGGAGAGGAGGTGGGGCCCAGCGAAAAAGGGGTGGTGGCGGTGCTGCCGCCGCTGCCGCCTGGCTGCATGCAAACGGTTTGGCGCGACGACGAGCGATTCGTCAGGACCTATTTTTCGAGCATTCCCGGTAAGCTCGCCTACTCCACCTTCGATTGGGGGATTCGCGACGATGATGGCTACTACTACATTCTCGGCCGGACCGAGGACGTCATCATCGTGGCCGGGCACCGTTTGGGTACACGTGAAATCGAGGAATCACTCTCGAGCCATAACGCGGTGGCGGAGTGCGCGGTGGTGGGCGTCGCCGATACGTTGAGGGGGCAGGTGGCAGTGGGGTTTGCCGTGGTGAAAGATCCATCACTTATCGACGCGGACGATGACCGCCTGAAGCTCGAGGGCGAGCTGATGGCCACTGTCGACCGGCAGCTGGGGGCGGTGGCGCGTCCATCGCGCGTTCATTTTGTGTCCATGCTGCCAAAGACCCGCAGTGGCAAGGTGTTGCGACGGTCGATCCAGGCGGTGTGCGAAGGCCGTGATCCGGGCGATCTCACCACCATTGAGGACCCAGCTGCGCTCGACCAGGTGAGGCAGGCACTTGCCGGTCACTGATTCGCTCAAGCCAGGCGTACGCCGCCGTGAGCTCCTGGGCTGGGCGGCCTACGACTTTGCCAATTCAGGTTACACCACCGTGGTGCTCACCGCGGTGTTCAACGCCTACTTTGTGGGGGTGGTGGCGGGCGGCGCAAGCTGGGCAACATTTGCGTGGACTCTTGCGGTGGCCGTCTCCAGCCTGATCGTTGCGGTGGTGTCACCCCCGCTGGGCGCCTGGGCAGACCGGCGCGGCGCGAGAAAGACGCTGCTCGCAGTCAGTACTGTCGGTTGTGTGCTGGCGACCGCTGCGCTTGCCTCTGCAGGCCCCGACACGATTCTGCTTGCCATGTTACTGGTCATTGTCTCCAACGTCTGTTATTGCATCGGCGAGTCGCTGATCGCCTCGTTCCTGCCTGACCTTGCCCGGCCCGAATTCATCGGTCGGGTGTCGGGATGGGGCTGGGGGGTGGGCTATTTCGGCGGCATGTTTACGCTCGGTCTGTCGCTTGCGTGGCTGCTGAGCGCAGCCTCGCGTGGTACAACAGCTGCCCTGGCCGTGCCGCAAACCATGCTGATCACCGCAGTGGTGTTTGGCCTGGCATCGCTCCCCACCTTTTTCCTGCTTCGCGTGCGACCTGCGCGTCGTGGCGATCCCGCTGCCGGCACTGCCGAACCTGGCATCTGGCAACAGCTGCGCCGCAGTATCGGTTCTCTGCACGCATTTCCCGACTTCAGACGGCTTCTGCTTTGCATGACCTGCTACCAGGCGGGTATCGCGGTGGTGATTGCGCTGGCGGCGGTGTACGCGGAGCAGCAGATGGGTTTTTCGCAGACCGACACCATGATGCTGGTGTTCACCGTCAACATAGCGTCTGCAGTGGGTGCTTTCGGGTTTGGTTCGCTGCAGGACCGCATGGGTCACCGCCTCGCGCTCGCACTGACGCTGGTCGGCTGGGTGGCCATGACCCTGATCGCGGGCCTTGGAGAGAGCCGCGTGCAGTTCTGGGTCGCTGCGGTGCTGGCGGGCCTTTGCATCGGCGCCAGCCAGTCATGTGGGCGTGCGATGGTGGGCCTGCTTGCCCCCGAACCCAGACTGGCAGAGTTCTACGGGTTATGGTCGCTGGCGGTGCGTGTAGCGGCCGTGATCGGGCCCATTACCTATGGCGCGGTGACATGGGCGAGCGGCGGCAACCACCGCCTTGCCATTTTGGGAACCGGCGTGTTTTTTGCCGCTGCGCTTGCAGTGCTTCGAACCGTGGATGTGGAGCGCGGGGCGAGACTCAGATCAGTCTGACGAGCCGGAGCGAACCGGTGTGCCCTCGTTGCCGAGTGTGATGGCGATTCGATACAAGCCCTCGAGCACCAGGTTCTCCACAAAAGTAAATTCAATGCTCAGGCGGGGAGCTAGCGAGCGCGCGGCACCTCCCGACAGAATGCATCGCATATCGGGATAGTTCCGCTGATGAAGCGAGAAAACGCGCTCGACTGCACCTGCCTGAGCGTGCGCGCAGCCTGTGGCAATCGCATCAACCGTCTGGAGCGGAAAATCAACATAATCACCCGCGGCATCGGGCAGCGTAGCGGTGTTCTGGTGGAGTGCGCGCTGCATGAGGCCGAGGCCTGGCATGATGCCGCCGCCGAGGAACCGACCATCGGTCGAGGTCATGTCGAGCGTGGTGGCGGTGCCGCACACCACCACTAGCCCTGCGCGCGCTCCGATCAGGGCGCGGGCACCAATCATCGCAGCCCAGCGATCACAACCCAGCGCAGCCGGGTTCAGATACCCGTTGGTAACACCGCATTGTTGTGCGCGCGAGCTGATCCAGTGGGCCAATGGTGCGTCGGGCCACACTTCCAGTGCCCGAAGCACAGGATTGACCACTCGCGTACCCGCCACACTGGCAATCACGATCCGGTCAGGACGTGGCAATCGTCGCCAATCGCCCATCACCATGGGGATTTCGTCAAGCAGCACCCGCCCGTACTCACGCACGCGCAGGTGGGCAGTATCAGCGTCATGCTGCGGCGGAGAGTAACCCCCCCACTTGAAAAACGTGTTGCCAATATCGATGAGCAGGAAGCTCATGGTCTGAACATAAAAATAAATGAACGGCGGCGAGTGTAATACAGACCTTCGCTGCAGGAAAACGCAGCGTCTCGAAGCGAGATGCCTGTGCGGCGCTTGAAACTCAGTCCAGAAGCGGTTCAGGGGGCGGTGCCCGTCGCACCCAGTCACTCGCCTGATCGTAAGCATGGGCAAGTTGCAATACCGCATGGTCGCCGCGCGGCCGCCCGATCAGCTGCAAACCGATCGGAAGGCCCAGCGGACCGCCGAACCCTGCGGGAATACTCGCCGCAGGGAGTCCCGCCATGGTGGCGGGCACCACCACTTCCATCCAACGATGGTAAGTATCCATGGTCCGGCCGGCGATCTCGGCTGGCCAGTTTGACCGCAGATCAAACGGGAACAGTTGTGCGCTGGGGAGTGCCAGAAAATCGAAACGCTCGAACAGCGTCAGCGCGGCGCGATACCAGTCACTGCGCGCAACGGACGCGCGGTAGATGTCGTGTGCCGTTTGGGTGAGCCCCTGCTCCACCTCCCACAAGGCCTCGGGCTTAAGCAGGTCGCGCCGCCTCGGATCCTGGTAGTGCGCTGACAGCGCGCCCCCGGCCAGCATGCTCCTCAGGGTGATCCACGCCTGCCAGATTCGCCCGGGGTCGAAGCCGAGGCTGGTCGGCTCCACCACGCAGCCGATCGATTCAAGCGTCTTCAGTGCGTCGCCACAGACCTCGGCGATGCCGGGCTCCAGCGCCAGGTGGCCATTGAACGAGCCCAGCCAGCCAATCCGCAGCCCGTGTATGGGCACCTCGAACGGCTGGGCGAACATTGCCGGATCCTCAAGCAGCGACAGGGGCGCGCGGGCATCGGGACCGGCCTGAACCGCGAGCAGACGCGCCAAATCTGCCGCAGTTCTCGCCATTGGCCCTTCCACGCCAAGTTGCTGGCCGAAGAGATCGAATTCCGGCAGCTTGGGCACCCGGCCGAACGATGGTCGGAAGCCGTAGACGTTGTTCCAGCCTGCGGGGTTGCGAAGCGAACCGCCCATGTCGCTGCCGTCGGCCACCGGCAGCATACGAAGCGCGAGCGCGACGGCTGCGCCACCGCTCGAGCCGCCTGCAGAACGCGTGGAGTCATAGGGGTTGAGCGTGGTGCCGTAGACGGTGTTGTAGGTGTTCGAGCCAAGCCCAAATTCGGGCGTGTTGGTCTTGCCGCTGATGATCGCGCCCGCACGCTTCATCCGCTCGACCACCAGGCTGTCGGCGACTGGCACATGATCCCGAAAAATCGGTGAGCCGAGCGTGGTGACAATGCCCGCTGTCTGAGCGAGATCCTTGACTGCCAATGGAAACCCATGCATCCAGCCGCAGGACTCGTCTCGTTCAAGCTGTCGGTCGCGCTCGTCGGCTTGCGCGAGAAGCGTTTCGCGCGGTGGCCGGGCGACGATTGCATTGACTGCCGGATTGACCGCGTCGATACGGTCCAGATAGGCGGTCATGACCTCGCGGCATGACACCTCGCGGGCATGGATCAGGCTGGAGAGTCGCCCGCCATCCGCAGCAACGATCTCATTCATGGCGGGCTCAAGCGACGGTGACGGGGATTTTGCCAATCTTTGCCTGCCACGCCCGAGGCCCAGTGGTGTGGACTGAGGTGCCCGCGGCGTCGACTGCAACCGTTACCGGCATGTCGCGGACGTCGAACTCGTAGATAGCTTCCATGCCGAGATCGGCAAAGCCTACCACCCGAGAGGAACGGATCGCCTTGGAAACAAGGTAGGCTGCGCCGCCGACTGCCATCAGGTAGGCCGCCTGGTGGCGGCGGATGGCCTCGATAGCGACCGGACCCCGTTCGGCCTTGCCGATCATGGCTATCAGCCCGGTCTTGGCCAGCATGGTTTCGGTAAATTTATCCATGCGTGTAGCGGTGGTGGGGCCAGCAGGGCCTACCGCTTCATCGCGTACCGGGTCCACCGGGCCAACGTAGTAAATCACCCGGTTGCGGAAATCGACGGGAAGGGGCTCGCCGCGGGCGAGCATATCTTCGATTCGCTTGTGTGCCGCGTCGCGCCCCGTCAGCATTTTTCCGGAGAGCAGCAGGCGCTCGCCGGGCTTCCAGGCGGCCACCTCTTCACGGGTGAGCGCATCGAGATTGACACGGCGCGACTGGGCGTCCGGCGTCCAGTTGACCTTGGGCCAGTCATCGAGGCTGGGGGGCTCGCAGAAGGCGGGTCCGGAGCCGTCAAGGGTGAAATGCGCATGGCGGGTGGCAGCGCAATTCGGGATCATCGCAACCGGCTTGGAGGCCGCGTGGGTGGGATAGGTGTTGATCTTGATGTCGAGCACTGTTGTGAGTCCGCCCAGGCCCTGCGCACCGATGCCAAGCGCGTTCACCTTCTCGTAGAGTTCGATTCGTAGCGCTTCGAGCTTGTTCGCCGGGCCGCGGGCGAGCAGCTCTGCCATGTCGATCGAATCCATGAGTGACTCTTTCGCCATCAGCATCGCTTTTTCAGCAGTGCCGCCGATGCCGATCCCGAGCATGCCGGGAGGGCACCAGCCAGCCCCCATGGTCGGTACAGTTTTGAGAACCCAGTCAACCACACTGTCGGAAGGATTGAGCATCACGAATTTCGACTTGTTCTCGGAGCCGCCGCCCTTGGCCGCGACGGT
>SYIM01000103.1 GCA_005798775.1 Burkholderiales bacterium | reverse complement strand
GGAGCTGCGCGAGCCCAAACCGCTCGGCATGTTCGATCACCATCAGCGAGGCATTGGGAATATCGACGCCCACTTCAATCACCGTCGTCGCAACCAACACCATGATTTGGGCCTCGGAGAAGTCGCGCATCGCCTGCTGCTTTTCCGCGGGCGTAAGCCGGCCATGGAGCAAACCCACTGCGATCGGAGCGAGCGCCTCAGAGAGCGCCGCGCGCGTATCGATTGCGGTCTGCAGTTCGAGCGCCTCCGATTCCTCGATCAATGGACACACCCAATACACCTGCCGACCGTCCTCGGCCGCCATCCGAACGCGCTCGACGATCTCGTCACGCCGTGCATCCGACACCAGGCGCGTCACTACCGGGGTACGCCCGGGCGGTAACTCATCAATCACCGACACATCCAGATCGGCGTAGTAGCTCATCGCGAGCGAACGCGGAATGGGCGTTGCGCTCATCATGAGCTGATGCGCGAGGAGTTCTGCGCGCTCGCGCAAGGACAGCCGCTGCGCAACGCCGAAACGATGCTGCTCATCGATGATCGCAAGACCCAGCCGTGCGAACTTCACCGATTCTTCGATCAGCGCGTGCGTGCCCACCAGCAGGTCGATCGTGCCAGCCTCGACCGCCGCCCGAACTGCGCGCTTGTCGGCTTCGCGCAGGGACCCGGCCAGCCAGCCGACGCGAACGCCGAGTGGTTCGAGCCACGGCCCGAGCTTGCGAAGATGCTGTTCGGCCAGGATCTCGGTGGGCGCCATCATGGCCACCTGACTGCCGCTGCCAATCGCCTGACAGGCGGCAAGCGCGGCCACCACCGTCTTGCCGCTTCCTACCTCGCCCTGCAGCAGCCGGTTCATGGGTTGTTCGAGGGCGAGGTCTCGCGCAATTTCCGAGGCGGCGCGACGTTGCGCTGCGGTGAGTGCAAAGGGCAGCGCAGCATTCAGCCGCTCGGCCAGGGTCCCCTCGCGAAGCGGACCGGCGCGCAGATCGGCGCGTGCCGCGCGGGCACGCCGCAGGGAGAGTTGCTGTGCGAGCAGTTCATCGAAGATCACCCGCCGCCAGGCAGGCAGGCTCCGCTCCTCCAGCCCGGCGGTCGACGCGTCCGGCGGCGGCGCGTGGAGAAGCTTTAGCGCATCAGTGAGCGCAGGCAGCTCGAGCCGGGCAATGACGCCGGGCGGTACCGTCTCCGGCAATGACAGCGTCCGCAATCGGCGTGCGATAGCCGATCGGATCAGGCCCTGACCGATTCCCGCCACCGTCGGATAGACCGGTGTGAGTTGCTGCGGAATGGGCGCACCGTCGCCCACCAGGCGATAGCGTGGATGCACGATCTCGCCGCCGAACAGGCTGGCGCGAACCTCTCCGTGCGCGCGCACTTTCGTCCCGGGCGCGAACTGCCGCTGCTGCACGGCCGTAAAGTGGAGGAAGCGCAGCGTGAGCGAGCCGCTATCGTCTTTAATCTCCACGCGCAACATGGGGCGCGGGCGGCCGTCGACGCGGCTGGTGCGCACCATGCCTTCAACCTGCGCGCTATCGCCAGCGCGAGTCGCGGCGATCGGCACCACTACAGTGAGGTCCTCGTAGCGCAGCGGCAGATGCAGCAACAGATCGATCTCGCGCCGCACGCCCAGGCGCGCAAACGCGTCCAGACCCGATGGCCCCGGCCTGGCAGGGGACTGGGAGCGGTGACCGGGCACGGTTTAGCCGGGCAGAACCATGACCGCTTCAACCTCGAACTGCGCACCGCGCGGCAAGCTCGCCACCCCCACAGTGGAGCGCGCGGGGAAGGGCTTGGGGAACGCCTGCTCCATCACCACGTTGACCACCGAAAAATGCGCAAGGTCGGTGAGAAAAAGCGTGAGCTTCACGCAGTCTGCGAGCGAGCCGCCACTGGCGCGCGCCACCGCCTCGAGGTTGGCAAAGGCCTGGCGTACCTGGGCCTCGAAGCCCCCGTCCACGAGTTGTCCGGTCGTGGGATCGAGGGCAAGTTGCCCTGAGAGATAGACGGTACGGTCCACGCGGATCGCCTGTGAATAGGGACCGATTGCAGCGGGGGCGAGCGGGGTGGCAATGACGGTTCGGGACACAGGCAGACTCCTCAGGTCGGACAACGGGCCGCTGGCGCAGCGGCTCCCCTTCACAACAGATGCGGGCTCAAGCGAAACCCACTTCAACCCGCTTGTTTCGCCGGCCTTCGTTCCGAATGCGCAGCACCTTGATCGGGCCGATTTCGCCGATGTTTTTCACGTGGGTGCCTCCGCAGGGCTGCAGATCAATGCCAGGGATGCGCAACAGGCGCACGCGACCTGCACCACGTGGCGGCTGAACCGACATGGTTTTAACCAGTTCCGGCCGTGAATCAAGCTCCTCGTCGGTGATCCAGACGGTTTCGGTATCGATTGCGCGCGCGATCAGTTCGTTGACACCGCTTTCGATGCGCGCTGCATCAAGCAGACTCATGTCGATATCAAAGTCGAGGCGGCCGCGATCGGCCGCGATGTTGCCGCCCGTGACCGGTGCCACCACCACGCAGGACAGTACATGCAGGCTGGTGTGGATGCGCATGTGAGCGTAGCGGCGTTCCCAGTCGAGCTCCAGCCTGACCGCTTCGCCCGGCTCGGGTAAGGCCCGTCCAGGTTCTGGCACATGCATGACCGAATCGGTCGTGTCGCCTTTGCGTGCATCAATGAGGCGAAGCGGCGAGCCGTCGGCGCGAATCAAAGCGCCGGTGTCGCCCGGTTGACCTCCACCCATGGGATAGAACACAGTGCAGTCGGTTTCGATGCCGCGTTCGCTCACCGCGATGACCCGGGCCTCGCAGTGGCGCAGATAGGCATCGTCGCGAAAGATCAGATTGGTGCTCATAAGCAGGTCGCCAGGAAAAACAATGGTGATCGGGCGGGCCGTCAGCGCCCGAGGCGAGCATTGAACCAGCCCTCCAGCGCGATCGCCATTACGGACATGCCCAGCATCGCCGCGCCAATGAGGGATGCGATGGCAATAAATACGGGTGCCCAGCGATTGGCTGACACGCGCCCCGAGTTCGCGTTCAACCGCGCATCCCAGCGCGCATCACGCGTAAGGCTGATCACGATCGCCTCGACCAGGGCGATCACCACGATCAGGCTGAAGGCGAAGAATCCGGGCTGACGGAACCAGGGGTCGGTACGCAGCGCCCAGCCCATCAGCGGCATCGAAAGCATGGGATATAGCCACGCGCCGCGCGCGCCCAGATACCAGCGATGCAGCCCCAGCCAGCCGAAAACGAGTGCGAACAAACCGGCAAGCGGACGAGAGTAGTGCCGGGTGGGCGCTGGATCAGACGGCAAGCCAGAACTGGACTCGGGTAAAAGCGACATCAAATGGGCGTTGGCTGGATTGAACGACACATGCCGGATTCTAGCGGCCCCGGACGCCGGTTCGACGAACCGGCATAGCTCGGGGCCTTTCAGGATCGAAAAGGCTGCGCTGATACACTCGGCAGAGCCATACATGGCCCATCGCGCCCCCTCCTCTCGCAGAAACCACATCGTGTCCAAGCCTCCGGTTGAGTCGCCGGCGATCCGCATTCGCGGCGCCCGCCAGAATAATCTCAAGAACATCGACCTCGACATCCCGACCGGTGAACTTGTTTTGGTGACCGGGGTGTCGGGCTCCGGCAATTCCTCGCTGGTGTTCTATACGCTCTACGCAGATGTTCAGCG